>NZ_DAMBQF010000003.1:57702-192712 GCF_032062245.1 Soonwooa sp. | reverse complement strand
ATTTTTGAAGAAAGGCTCAGATTATAAAATCCAAGCCCTAACTTTTTAACTTACAAACTTAACGGAATAGTGTCAGACTTGCTTTTGAGAAACAAGTCTATTACTGTAAATCCATCACTTGTGTTTCTATATAGCAAAGATATTGCTATGTCTAATTGCAACCTATTCTTAAAGTGATCTTGTCTTTTGAAACTACCACAAACACTATATTCTAAATCATAAGTTTTCCATATTATTAATTTTTTTTAACTTTTTCATTTAAGAAATCGTGACAACGTGAGAAACCATTTAACTGTTTAAAGATTTTAATGAATATTACACTAATTCAAATTTATCTATAACTGAAGTTTTATACTAAACCAATACTCGTGCCTTATCTATATTTCATCGGTAAAAATCTGCGTTCTATCGGTAAAGATTTTAATTAACGTTTGACGGTTTTAGTTTTGACAAAAAATAAACATTATGTCATTACTAACACCACTTCTTTGGATTGCAATTATGCTTCCTTTCATTATTTTAGCAATTGTAAAAACTAACAAACCGAACTTAAAATATCTGCTCTATTTTCTTTTGTATTTTTTGGTCGATTGCAGTATACAAGGTTTAGCAAAAGATTATTTTCACTTCAAATCATTAGAATTAAATTTTGCTTGGGGAGGGAAAATTTTAAGTTTATTACTTTCGTTAGGAATTATATTTTCTTTAAACATGCAAAACCGCGAAGCTGTTGGATTCACTTTTAAAACCAATTCTAAAAAACAAGTAAAAGTCGGTGTTTTTGTGTTTCTAGGATTTTTGTTATTTGATTTTATCTTCAAAATGATTTTGTTCCCTAAAGGAGGAACTTTCGATTTAGAAACTTTTTTATTCCAAGCAACATTGCCAGGTTTAACGGAAGAAATTGCATTTCGTGGAATTGGATTTTGGCTTTTAGATAAAGCTTTTCCTACAAAATGGAATTACAAAGGAATCCAATTCGGTTGGGGATTTATCATCATCACAATACTTTTTGGCGTTGGTCATGGTGTCATTTTAACGACAGATTATCAAGTGAAATTTGATTTTGTAACCATTATTTATCTCATTTTAATCTCCTCATTTAGCGTTGGTGTGCTCAGAAAATTCAGTGGAAATCTCATTTTTCCAATTATTGGGCACAATTGTATTAATCTCATGAATGCTCTTATAAGAATTTTGTAATATTTTTACCATCAAAAACTTTATTGAAAGCTTCCTTTCGATAAAGTTTTCAACTAAATTTTATGGAAAATTCATCTTTTTTATCCAGTAAACTGTCCGAAAAAATTGCCGATTTAGATTTTGAAAAAGAAATAACTTGGAAGAATCGAATCATACTTCACACCTTTATGTGGCTAAGTTTTGCAATCCTTTTATTTTTGAGTTACCGATTAGCTTATGCTTTAACAACGTTCAATAGTGTTATTTTAACCCTCCGAATGGCAGTTAGTAATATGACGATATTTTATCTGTTTTTTTATGTAATTGCTCCCAAATTATTTAATCAAAAATTGGGAATTGCCATGATAATTCTTAGTCTCACATTACCTTTATTGACAAACATTTGGTTATGGATTACATTTGGTTTTTCGGTTTTATACCATTATTTAGGCTATGAAATTGGTTTTGGAGAATTAAAAGGAGCGATAACTGCAAGTGCGCAACAAACATTTTGGGGAGCGGTTTCGGTATCTAGAATTATTTCGCAAACTATCATCATTATTTCGTTGTTGTCGCCTTTTTTCTTTGTTAAAATTTTGTTTGAAATTTCAAAATTATATTCAAAATCTTTAAAAATATCGAAGCAAAATTCTCAACTTCAAATCCAAAATATCAATATCGAAAAAGACTTTTTAAAATCTCAACTTAATCCCCATTTCTTATTTAACACCTTAAATAATTTATACAGTTTAAGTCTTAAAAAAGATGATAAAATGCCCGATATGATTCTCAATTTATCCTACACGATGAGTTACACACTTTACGAATCGAACGCGGAACGACTACCATTAACAAAGGAAATTGAGTTTATTAAAAACTATGTCGAACTAGAAAAAATGCGTCATGGCGAAGAGAAAAGTATTTCGATAATTTTACCCAACGAGAACGAAACCAAAGGAAAAACAATTGCGCCTTTACTCACTTTTTCACTTATTGAAAACGCTTTTAAATATGGTTTAAAAAATAAGGAAAACGCATTTCTTAATTTAAAAATTGAAGTTAAAGATCATAAGTTTTCATTTAATTTAGAAAATGATTTTCTTCCCAAAACTGAACTTAAAAACTTTGGAGGCATCGGTTTAGAAAACCTTAAAAAGAGACTTCAACTGATATATCCAGAGAAACATTTTCTATTGGTAACGAAGAATAAAAACACGTTTAACGTGCAACTTGACATCGAACTATAACCTATGAAGACGATAAAAACGATTATTATTGATGATGAGCCTTTAGCAATTGAAGTTATTGAAAATCTTGCTTCGCAAATTCCTTTTTTGGAAATTATTGGGAGTTTTCAACATCCAATAGACGCTGTATGGTTTCTGCAAAATAATGAAGTGGATTTGGTCTTTTGTGACATTGAAATGCCGCAGCTTAATGGTTTAGAAATTATCAAATCTTTAGAAAAACCACCTGTTTTTATTATGATTACGGCGTATCGAGATTTTGCAATTGATAGTTTTGAAGTTGGCGTTTTTGATTATTTGGTGAAACCTGTTCGCATGGATCGATTTTTAAAAGCTGTAAATAAAGCCAAAGATTTTATTAATTTGAAATCACATTCAGAAATTCAACAAGTTAATGAAGATCGAATTTTCATCAAGACTGAAGGTAAATTGGTAAAAATTTTGTTAAACGAAATTGTATATATCGAAGCGCAAGGCGATTATCTTAAATTTGTTTTAAAAGATCAAAGCTACTCTACTCAGACGACTTTAAAATCACTTGAAGAAGCTTTAGTCTTCCAATCTTTTTTTAGAGTTCAAAGATCATTTATCATCAATCTTGAAGCGGTACGAAGTATCCACGGCAACCTTGTTGAATTGACCACAGGAACACAAATTAGCATTGCGCCCAACAAAAAGGAAGAGCTTTTGAAATTGTTGGGAATAAAATAATTTCACCCCATCCTCCTTGGCAAGCCAATTTCGTGCTCTTGTGGGTATGGTTTTCGGTGTGTCATGCTGATGTCTTCTTTTAGCTTTTGCATAACTTCAAAGCGCTTTTCTTCTGTGGAATGATAGCGCGGATCCGGAATCATCGGCATTTTTGCCATTTTATGAATTGTAATCGTCGGAAAATGAAAATCGACTTCTACAGTTCCCAGAAGCAAATAACAACCGCCACCCTGAAAATCATATTCTTTTAAACTATCAGGAAAATGTGCGGTGTCAAAATAATCACCATTTACGTCAATCCAAGTTCCGAAATACATCGTTCCTTTCTTTGTTGGAACGTGTTTTCGCGAAATAAGATACGCCAACATTCGCACTTGTTTTTTATGATTTTGAAGTAAATCTTTTACAAAAACATCACCTCGAAATTTGGTTTGCAACAAGTCAAAAGGCGTGCAAGAAACGGTAAAACCAATCAATTCGAATTCATCAAAAGCATCTTCAAAAGGCTCTCTTTTCAGTTGTGGAAGCCGATATTCTTGGATTGCTTCTTCAATCAACATCAAACCTCTATTTTCTGGTTTAAAATTGACTAAAAGTAATCTCGCTTCAACGAGCAATTCATTTTTTTGTTTTCCTGTAAACCTAAAAGCATCAATAAAAATGAGAATTTGTATCGTTTCCAAACCAACGGGAATTCTGCGAATAAAATCGTGTAAAGATTTAAAATCTCCATTTTTACTACGTTCTTCGGCAATTCCGTGAGCGATTTTAGATTCTAAACCATCCAAAAGCATAAAACCCAAATAAATTTCTTTTCCTTTTAAAACCGTTTGAAAACAACTCGTATTAACACAAGGATTTCGGATGATTCCTCCCGACATTTTGGCTTCGTGAACATAAACTTCGGTACGATAAAAGCCACCTTGATTGTTAATCACCGACACCATAAATTCCAGCGGATAATAAACTTTGAGATACAAACTTTGATAGCTTTCCACAGCATACGACGCGGAATGCGCCTTGCAAAACGAATATCCCGCAAAAGATTCTATCTGTCTATACGCTTCTGCAGTCAGTTTTTCGGAATGTCCTTTTTCTTTACAAGATTTGAAAAAATTGTTTTTAACTTCTTGAAGTTTTTGGATAGAACGACTTTTGCCACTCATCGCTCTTCGCAAAATATCGCCGTCCGCCAAAGTTAAACCTCCAAAATACTGTGCAATTTTAATCACATCTTCCTGATAGACCATGATTCCGTAGGTTTCTTTTAAATGTTTTTCGAATTCGGGATGAAAAAACTCGAACTGATCGGGATTATTATGGCGGAAAATATATTCGCGCATCATGCCACTTTGCGCCACACCAGGACGAATAATCGACGAAGCCGCAACCAAAACCTTGTAATTATTACATTTCAAACGGCGAAGCAAACCACGCATAGCAGGAGATTCGATGTAAAAACAGCCAATGGTTTTTCCAATCTGCAAATATTCGTTGGTTTTTACTTCATCTTTAGACAAAGTCGTGTCGCGAATATCGACGTCGATTCCGCGGGTTTCTTTAATGAGTTTCACCGTGTCATTAATCGTTCCCAAGCCACGTTGCGACAAAATATCGAGTTTTTCCAACTTAATTTCTTCGGCAACATTCATATCAAACTGAACAATCGGAAAACCTTTCGGCGGCATTTCCAAAGCGGTAAAATTCGTAATTGGCTCCTCGGAAATCAAAATTCCACAAGCATGCATACTTCGCTGATTTGGGAACTTTTCCAGCAATAATCCGTATTTATGAACCATCTTCACTACATCATTCTTATCATGCGTAGCCATCGGATTTTTTGCCAATGCATCGAGTTCTTCTTTAGGCAAACCAAATACTTTCCCCACTTCCCGAAAAATCGAACGGTATTTAAACTCTACATTCGTTCCGCAAAAAGCAACGTGATCGCGACCATAGCGATTAAAAATATATTCTAAAATCGTATCCCGATCTTGCCAACTCCAATCGATATCGAAATCGGGCGGAGATTTTCGGTTTAAATTTAAAAAACGTTCGAAATACAAATCCAATTCGAGTGGACAAATATCCGTGATTCCCAAACAATAACTGACAATAGAATTGGCACCACTTCCGCGTCCAACATGCATAAAACCCATTCTATTGCTGTACTGAACAATATCCCAAGTGATGAGAAAATATGCGCAAAAATTAAGTTCATCAATAACTTTCAGTTCTTTTTCCACTCTTTTTTTGGCGACTTCATGGTTCAATCCATAACGTTTTTCCAGACCAGAATAAGCTAGCTTTTTGAGAAGTTCTACATCTTCTTCTTTTGAATTGGTGAAACTTTTTTTGTTCTTAACTTCATTAAAATCAAACTCGAAACTGCATTGTTTCAATAAATTTTCGGTATTTTCTATTAATTGAGGATGAAATTTAAAATCATCTTTTAACTGTGATAAAGTTTTGAAACGCTCATTTGACTTACAACAATCCTTATCATTGAGTTTTGAAATTAATGTATTGAGTTCAATCGCTCGCAAAATCTTATGAAGATTGAATTCTTTTTGCGAACTCACCGTCACAGGCTGCCAAACGAGCATTTTGTATTGTAAATCCTTTAATTCAGGGCGGATTAAAAAATTAAGTTCCTCTTCTCGAATACCGATAAACTCGTTTTCTAAAAGTTTTTCGGGGATATTTTCTAAAGGATAAACTACAAAAACCTGCTTGAAATTTGGATTTTGTTTTGGTAAATCAATGCCGTGACAATTATAATCCGTCAACATTTTATTGATTTCACCAATCCCTGAAAACTCCTTTGCAATGCAGATGTACAACAACTCATTATTTTTTCTTATTTCTACTCCAACAATAGGTTTAATGCCTTTTTCTTCACATTTTTTCTTGAAATCGTAAATTCCAGTCACGGTATTAATATCCGTCAACACCAATTTTTTCAAGCCAAAATAGTCGGCTTGCTCCACCAAATCATCGATGGATAAAGTGCCGTAACGCAGGCTGTGATATGAATGACAGTTGATGAACATGGGAGGATTTGAAATTTGAAATTTAAAATTCGGGACGTAAAACATTAAACTTGAAACCCGAAAACATTAAAATTCTATACTTTCAACACATTAAAACCCGCTGCGCGACCGACCGCATTGGAGCCAAACCTATTTTTGAGATAATCCATGCTTTGATAGAGGTTGATTAACTCTTCGGTATCTTCAAATAAATCCATTTGATGTTGACCGTGAACAAGATTCGTAAACCGAAGTCCGACCAATCGCAAACGCATTCTTCGGGTATATAACTTCTCGAAAAGATCCAGCGCAACTCGTGACAAAGTATGATCTACAGCCGTATAAGCGACTCTGCATTGCTTGGTTTCGGTATCGAAATTGGCATAGCGAATCTTTAAAGTCACAGTAGAAGTCAGCCATTTTTCTTGCCGAAGTTGATATGCTAATTGTTCTGCCATTCCTGCAATCAAGCCTTTTAAAGCGACAATATCCATGGTATCGTTGGTGAATGTTCGTTCTGTGGAAATCGACTTCCTTTCAGAATAAGGAATGACGGGATTTTCATCAATTCCGTTGGCTTTTTTCCAAAGTTCGGTGCCGTTTTTACCAATCATCTGTTGAAGCACATGAACAGGCATTTCCGACAAAGTTTGTATCGTTCGAATTCCAATTCTTGATAACAATTGAAACGTAACATTCCCAACCATCGGAATTTTCTTGATGGATAAAGGGTTTAGAAAAGGTTTTATTAACGCCTCTTTGATTTCTAATTTTCCTAGAGGTTTAGCTTCTCCAGTTCCGATTTTAGAAACGGTTTTGTTTGTAGATAATGCAAAACTGATGGGCAAACCAGCTTCTTTTTTAACCGCTTCTGCAATTTCTGTCGTCCATTGATAGCACCCAAAAAACTTGTCCATTCCAGATAAATCGAGGTAAAATTCATCAATACTCGCTTTCTCCATCACGGGAACTTTTTCTTGGATAATTTCGGTCACGAGATGTGATAAATTAGAGTACAATTCGTGATCGCCACGGATGATTTTTGCATCAGGACAAAGTTTCATCGCCATACGAATGGGCATTGCAGAACGAACGCCAAATCTACGCGCTTCATAAGAGCAAGACGCCACAACACCACGATCGCCACCACCGATTATCAAAGGGATACCATTAAGTTCAGAATTGTTCCGTCTCTCGCATGACACAAAAAAAGTATCCAAATCCATATGTACAATTGCACGATCCATCATTAAGTTGAAATTTGAATTTCAAAATTAGTATGTTTTATATCAAAAAACAACATATTTATTGATACAAATTATAACAATTTTAATTTTATATAAAACCTTTAGTTGTCAAAAAAAATAGTTAGTTTTCCGGAGTAGGTTAATATCAAATAACAATTTTTAAAGCTTTGAAGTCGTAAATTATTTCCTTAGTATTTCTTTATTAAAGCTATCATATTCTTTTAATTTTAGACTAAGAACAACTGAAATTTCGAGTACAAAACGCTGATTGACGATATTCCTAATTTTACTCTTTGCTCTTCAGCAGAAATCCTTCTGCACTAGAAGCCAAGCAAGCTGTTTGTTTATTTTATAGCATAAGGATTTCATCATTAAATTCTTAATCGTACTTTTCAATTGTTTTGACTTAAGACTCTAATTCGGTTTCCAGCGTATCCTCAGAAAGTTGAAGATGTTCAACAATTTAGTAGATTCCAAGCGATGATTGAAATAGTTTGCGATCTCTAATTGGAAATTTTTCGCTTTTTCGTATCGAAATTTTTCCCTATAATAGAGATTTTTTGTAATTCGTTCAATTTATGTAACATGAAAATGCTCAAGAATCATTGTCCTGTTTTCTAACTGAACCAATATCGTCTAATGTTAATAAGATTTCTTTGACTTTTAGATCGGCTTTTGTTTAATCTAATATTGTAATATTACGTAGATGAACTGTATAAAAAAATCCTAAACATTATGTTTAGGATTTCATGTGCGGAGAGAGAGGGATTCGAACCCCCGGACCTGTTACAGTCAATAGTTTTCAAGACTACCGCAATCGACCACTCTGCCATCTCTCCAAAACAATAATTATATCGTTGTTTTGAGTGGTGCAAATATATAAAGCTTTTATATACTGACCAAATTATTTTCTAAATTATTTAAATTCTATTTCTTTTATTAACAGATCATACAACACATTCCTTTTACTTGTAAATGAAAAACTAAGTCACGATCTCATTAATCTTTGCTTATCTAAACATCATTGCTACACCATATTATAAATTATTATTTGTTGAGATAGGATTATTTTAATAATTTATATAATAAATCCAAAGCGACTACCCTCACCTATTTCGCTTTCTACGAAGATTTTTCCGCCTTGTGCTTCTATAAACTCTTTGCTGATGCTTAAGCCAAGTCCTGTTCCTTCTTTTCGAGTTCCTGGGATTCGGAAATATCTATCGAAGATTTTCTCTTGATATTCCTTTTCGATGCCGCGACCTTGATCTTTAACAACAAACAAAATTTTATCATTTTCAGGATACACTTCAACCGTCACTTTCGAATTTTCATGCGAGTAACGTATCGCATTTGATAAAAGATTATTAAGAACCCACGAGGTTTTTTCGCTGTCTGCTGTTACAAAGTCTGCATCATCGGAAAGCTTAACTTGGATATCGATTTGCTTTTGTTCGGCAGCCGCTTTATTTGCCATCACCGCATAATCAACAATTTCTGCAACGCTGGATTTTTTGATATTCAGTTGCATTACACCACTTTCGACTTGCGTAATGTTAAGCAACTCGGATGTAATTTTTAATAAACGTTCGGTATCTTCTTTGATGCCGTCAACAAGATTTTTTTGTTCAGAATTTAATTTGCCAATCCTATTATTTTCTAAAAGTTGTAATCCCATTTTAATGGAAGAAATTGGCGTTTTGAACTCATGCGAAACCGTACCCATAAAGTTGGTTTTAGCCAAATCTAATTCTTTGAAAGGTGTAATATTTTTTAACATTATTACTTGTCCGATAAACTGCGAATCGCTTTCCCCCGTTGATATAATGTTGATGTCGATAACTTCTTTTTCAAAATAGCTTTCTTTAGCATCTGCATAGATTTTCATCGGCTCTTCATTAGGATTAATCGGCGTCCCAGCAATAATTTCTTTAATCATTTCACGAATTAAATCGTTATTAATAGCGACATCCTGAATTTGTTTTCCGACAAGCTGTTCTTTTTTTAAACCCGAAATTTTTAAGGCTTCATCATTTACAAAAAGGACGATTTTATGTTCATCAATTCCGATGACAGGATCGTGCATATTGTCGATAAGTGTTTCTATACGACGTTTTCCTTTAATGATACGATCGAGTTTACTTTCAGAATAAGCTTGAATTTTTTCTGCCATAATGTTAAAAGATCTTGCTAATTCTCCAAATTCGCTATGACTCTCAAAATGGACACGTTCTTTGTAATTTTGATTTGCAATTTGCTTAATACTGTTCGACAATTCTTGGATTGGATTTGCAATATTAGCTGGTAAATTAATTAATAAAATAAATGCTAAAAGAAAACACAAAGTCCCAACCACCGACACGACTGTAATTGCATTGTGCGCCGTTGTGTCTGCGATGCTACTTTTATGTTCGATAGCTTCCATGTTAAGCCGCATTAGTTCGGCAATATCTTTCCTAATCGAGGAAATAATCTGCTGATTTTCTGGCTCTTTTTTTAATAATTCAAAATGGTTAGCAACATTTTCGGTAGCTTCTTTTTCGCCAAGTTCTGTTACATTTTTTTGTTGTTTCTGGAGGTGTTTTTGAAAGGTCGAAATTGCCATTGGGTCGGACTTAACATCTTCCAAAGTCAGCAACATATTACGAGAATACAACAAGGTATTGTAATTGGCCATCAATATATTATTGGTGTCGCGTTTTAGCTGATTGATGTACCATCCACTAACGACAGAAAGAACAATAATCATCAAAAAAAGGAAACCTACACCAAAGGTTAATTTTGTTTTTATTTTCATCTCAAATTGCGTTTCTGTGGTATATTAGCTAAGAATTACCAAGTCTATTTTTTCTTTTTCTAAACGGTTAAGAAGAGTATTAAAAGTATCGGTTGCCAACACGATTTTCCAAAGTTTAAGCCTTGGTTTCCCAATGCATACATTTGTAATCTTGCGCTGGTCACATTGTTCGATAATACTTTTGGTTACATTAGAAGCCTCCACTTTTATAATTTCGGCGCCCAATTCTGTTGCTAATTTAAAATTATTAATTAAATGTCGTTGCTTGTCTAAAGCTATTTTGTCAGCACTTTCTTTCGGAATTTGCACATAGAATACAAACCATTTGCTGTTATAATAATTTGCTAAACGAGCGGTTTTTCTGATAACATTTTTCGCAGTTTTTTCGTTGGAACTTATACAAGCCAAAAATTTTTCTTTCTTCGTGTTTTTTGATAATACAACTTCGGTTTCAACTTTTCTTTGTACTTGCGATGCGACTTCCTTCAGCGCTAATTCACGAAGTTGCAGAATATGTTCGGATTTAAAAAAGTTAGTTAACGCAGACTGAATTTTGGTTTGATCATAAATCTTGCCCTGAGTCAATCGACTAATCAACTCTTCGGCAGTTAAATCAATATTAACAACCTCATTAGCCTGCGCTAAAACACTATCAGGAATCCTTTCTTTAACCTCTACACTTGTAATCTGCCGAACTTCTTCATTAAGACTTTCGATGTGTTGAATATTAACCGCACTTATCACATTAATACCAGCATCCAAAATATCCATCACATCTTGCCAGCGTTTTTCGTTTTTGCTACCTTCGATATTGGTATGCGCCAACTCATCAACAATAACCACTTCGGGATGCATATTGATTACCATTGCAACATCCAACTCTTCCAACTCTTTGCCTTTATAGAATAATTTGCGACGCGCAATCATCGGAAGACCTTCGAGTAATGCATGGGTTTCTTTACGATTATGAGTTTCGATGTAGGCAATTTTGACATCAATGTTGTTAGCTAAAAGACTATGCGCCTCTTGAAGCATACGGTAGGTTTTTCCAACGCCCGCACTCATCCCGATGTAGATTTTGAATTTTCCACGGCGAGATTTTTTAATGAGATCTAGAAATTCTTCTGCAGATTTGCGTGTTTCCTCCATGTTATGTTTAATTCTATTCGAATAGTATAAGTTACTTAAAATTAAATAAAACGATTATTTCCATTAAAAACTGACTGCCAGAGATGTCGTTACAAAATAGTTGTTAGGAACCAACTGGTTATCTTTTTCAAAAATTCTATCTTTCGATGATAAGCCGCGGGCTTCAACACGCCACATTACATTATCTAGGATTTTGTAATCGTAATTGATTGAATATCCAAAAGTTTGAAATCCGTTTTTAGTTTCCGTAGGAATCATCACGCCATTTTTATCATTATAATATTCTAATCTTGCACTTAGTCTGCTTTTTTCATTGGGTGTAAAATGCGCCATCATCACAGGCGAATACCAGCAATTATATTGGCTACTGGCTTTTTCTTTCTGTTCTACACCAATGTCGAATCCAGCTAATAATGCCCATTTTTCGTTTAATTGAAAATTGGCGTAAAGGTCATGAAAATAACGCATCTGGCGAAGGCTATCTGTTTTATCATTACCAATGAAAGAGCTACTATTAATGCTTATTTTATCATTGAATTTATAAGTCAATTGATGACCAAAGGAAATGGAGTTATTGCCATCTACTTTTTGGATCCTTTGCCAACCATTAAGCACCAATCCGGCAAGATACAATTTGCCGTTATCCGAGGTGTAAGATACGCGCGCACCAGTCTCAAAATAAGGCGAATTTTCGGCAGTAATACTTCTTGTTAAAGTCCAACAATCGGTTCCAATAGCGCTTTCCCAACCGATATGAGAAGGTAAAATCCCAGCATCTAGCCAGATATCTTTGGATTTTGATAACTTAACTCCAATGTTAGCTTCGTAGATATTTTTAAGTACACCTGACTCCGCAGCATAATTCGCATTCATGTAAGTACCCGTGCCCAAAGCGATGTTAGCTCGTACATTCTCTTTGTTGTATGACGCTTTTATTATACCGATATTAAGATTAACCTCATTATGACGCTGAAATGCGTACATAAAATCGGGACGATTGTGATGACTTGGATTTCCGAAATCGTAGCTATAATAGACATCAGCATATCCACTGATTTTTAAAGGAGATTCTTGTTTCAAAGAATCGATTTGTGCATAAGACATTGTAGTAAATAATGTCATAATGCCGAAGAAAAGTTTTTTCATTGTTTTGAAGAAATTTTCCGGCAAGCCTTACAACTTGCCGAAAAACAAAATATAAATTAATAAATATGGATTCTTTAGAAATTGACGAATAATAGTCATCCGTCAATCATTTTTTAGTGTAATTGATCTAGCGCGATATTGAGCTTCAACACAATAATTTTTTCTGGTCCAAAAAGTCCTAATACAGGTTTTTCGGTTTCAGTTTTTATTAGATCTAAAACTTTAGTTTCAGAAAGTTGACGAAGACTTGCAATTCTTTTAGCTTGTACCTCTGCTGCTTTTACAGAAATATGAGGATCTAGACCTGATCCACTCGCTGTAATCATATCCACTGGGATGTCTTGTTTTGCAATACCAGGATTGTGTTTCTGAAAATTCTCAATTCTCGCTTCTACCTCTTTAAGATATTCTGGATTGGTTGCTCCTTTGTTACTAGCGCCAGAACCTGCTGCATTGTAATCTACAGCTGATGGTCTCGACCAAAAGTAATTGTCGTTATCAAATTTCTGTCCCACATTCGAGTAGTATTTTTTGCCTTGATAAGTTACAATTTCACCTTTTCCTTGGTTGGGACTCAACTGGGCAATTCCCCACATCAAAGCTGGATAAGCAACAGCCAAAACAAGTATCAAAGCTAAACTCATACGCAAGGCTGGTAATATATTATTTTTCATTTTTTTAAATTTTAAATAAAAACAAGTCAATGATTAAAAGAAGAATGACACTAGGATATCGATGATTTTAATCCCAATAAACGGGACGATAATTCCACCAAGTCCGTAGATAAATAGATTTCTTCTTAATAAAGCCGAAGCTCCGATTGGTTTGTATGCAACACCTTTCAACGCCAACGGAATTAAAATCGGGATAATAATCGCATTAAAAATAATTGCAGAAAGAATAGCTGACTCTGGCGAATGCAATCGCATGATATTAAGTCCTTGCAAAGCCGGTATTGCCGCAATAAAAAGCGCTGGAATAATGGCAAAATACTTCGCAACATCATTCGCAATACTAAATGTGGTCAGCGTTCCACGCGTCATCAAAAGCTGTTTTCCGATTTCTACAATCTCGATCAACTTCGTTGGATCGTTATCCAAATCCACCATGTTTCCGGCT
Organism: Soonwooa sp.; assembly: GCF_032062245.1. NCBI lineage: Bacteria > Pseudomonadati > Bacteroidota > Flavobacteriia > Flavobacteriales > Weeksellaceae > Soonwooa > Soonwooa sp. Next base: position 179,082 of record NZ_DAMBQF010000003.1, on the reverse strand, counting down.
TCTTTAGCTGCTTGTGTTCCACTGTTCATCGCGACGCCGACATCAGCTTGTGCCAAGGCTGGTGCATCGTTGGTTCCGTCGCCCATCATCGCTACCAATCTTCCTTCGGATTGTTCTTTTTTGATGTAGTTCATTTTATCCTCAGGTTTTGCTTCTGCGATAAAATCGTCTACACCAGCCTTCTCTGCAATGTATTTCGCTGTTAAAGGATTGTCACCAGTAACCATCACGGTTTTAATTCCCATTTTGCGAAGTCTTTCGAAACGCTCTTGGATGCCTGGCTTGATAATATCTTGAAGTTCAATAACACCTAATACTTTCTCATTTTCTGCCAAAACTAAAGGCGTTCCACCGTTGGTCGAGATTCGGGTTACTTCTTCAGCAATCTCTTTAGGAACTGTATTTCCAGCTTTTTCCACTAAATTTTTAATAGCATCAAAAGCACCTTTTCTAATTCTTTGATTTTCGAAATCCAATCCAGAACTTCTCGTCTCAGCCGTGAATTTTATAAATTGAATTTTAGACAAGGCGTAATTCAACATTGTTCCGCGGTTGTTATAAGCGATTTTCTCGCTGTCCGTTGTCCATTGTCCTTCGTCCTGTTGTGCTGCCAACTCCACAATCGACTTACCTTCTGGCGTTTCGTCCGTTAATGAACTTAAAGCGATAACATTTAGAAAATGTTGACTGTCTACTCCTTGCGCTGCAAAAAAGTTAGTCGCTTTACGATTTCCGATTGTGATCGTTCCTGTTTTATCCAAAAGTAAAACATCGATATCACCAGCCGTTTCCACAGCTTTACCACTTTTAGTAATCACATTGGCACGCAAAGCTCTGTCCATCCCCGCAATCCCAATCGCAGAAAGCAATCCACCAATCGTTGTCGGAATAAGACAAACAAATAATGAGATAAATGCTGCAATGGTAATTGGCGCTTGTGCGTAATCTGCAAAAGGTTTTAGCGTCACTGTAACGATGATAAATACTAGTGTAAAGCCAGCCAATAAGATTGTTAAAGCAATTTCGTTAGGTGTTTTTTGACGTGCTGCACCTTCTACCAATGCAATCATTTTATCCAAAAAACTTTCGCCTTGTTCGGTTGTTGCAACTACTTTAATTTGGTCAGACAAAACTTTAGTTCCGCCAGTCACGCTACTTTTGTCACCACCAGCTTCACGAATAACAGGCGCACTTTCACCAGTAATGGCACTTTCGTCAATAGTTGCCAAACCTTCGATAATTTCGCCATCGGCAGGAATAATATCGCCCGCTTCGCAAAGGAAAATATCGCCTTTCTTTAAAGTTGATGAGTTGATAACCGTAATCGGATATTGATCAGATTTTTCACGAGAAAATTCGCCGTTTCCGATATTCAGTTTTTTTGCGGGCGTTTCTTCTCTTGTTTTTCTAAGACTATCCGCTTGTGCTTTTCCTCTAGCTTCTGCGATAGCTTCAGCAAAATTTGCAAAAAGCAAAGTCACAAATAAGATTAAAAAAACTGCAAAATTGTATGCAAAACTGCTTTGTGATTTTTCGCCAAGTAGCGTCCAAATACTAACGCAGAGCATAATAACTATCCCTATTTCTACCAAAAACATAATTGGATTACGGAACATTGTTTTAGGGTTTAGTTTCACAAAAGATTCTGCGAGTGCTGTTTGCACCATATCTTTTTGAAACAATGATTTATTTTGAGATTTCATTTTCTGTTAAAATTTATTTTATAGAAAAATATTCAGCGATTGGTCCCAAGGCAAGTGATGGGAAAAATGCAAGTGCTGCAATGATGATGATAACGGCAAAAACCATTAATCCAAAAGTTGCGGTGTCGGTTTTTAAAGTACCTGCACTTTCTGGGATAAAGCGTTTCTCGGCCAATAATCCAGCGATGGCAACAGGACCGATAATTGGAAGATAACGGCTAAGGATTAATACAAATCCTGTCGAGATATTCCACCAAGGCGTGTTATCACCAAGTCCTTCGAAACCACTTCCGTTATTAGCTGATGCGGAAGTAAATTCGTACAACATTTCGCTAAATCCGTGGAAACCTGGATTATTAAGCGTTGCTGCGCCTTCACTTGGCATTGCCGCTGTTAAGGCTGTACCCACAAGAATTAAGAAAGGATGTAAAAGTGCTATCATCATAGCGATTTTCATTTCGCGTGCTTCAATTTTTTTACCCAAAAATTCAGGAGTTCTACCCACCATTAACCCGCTGATGAAAACAGCCAAAATAATAAAGACAAAAAAGTTAAGAATACCAACGCCAACGCCACCGTAGAAGGCATTAATCATCATTGCCAGTAGCTCATTCATCCCAGATAAAGGCATCGAACTGTCTTGCATTGCGTTAATAGATCCTGTCGAGATAACGGTCGTTACAATACTCCAAAAGCCTGATGCCGCCGCACCAATTCGGGCTTCTTTACCTTCCATCGCACCTAGTGCATTATCAATCCCCATGGACGAAATCATTGGATTCCCATTCATCTCCATAATGATATTTGGTACAGCTAATGCAAGAAAACCAACAGTCATTACACCATAGATCATCCAAGACAATTTTCGACGTTTAATAAAGAATCCAAAAGCGAAAACCATTGCCACAGGAATTATGAACTGCGCAATCATTTCAGTCATATTACTAAAGTAAGTAGGATTTTCTAGAGGATGCGTTCCATTTGCTCCGAAAAATCCTCCACCATTGGTTCCTAAATGTTTAATAGCGATAAAAGCTGCAGCAGGACCACGAGAAACTTCGACTTTATCACCTTGGAAATTGACAATTGCGTCTTTACCTTCAAAAGTCATTGGTGTACCTTGGAAAGCCAAAATACTTGCAACAACTATAGACATTGGTAAAAGAATACGTGTACAAGATTTCACAAAGAATTTGTAAAAATTACCGAGTTGCGTTGTTGTTTTGTCTCTAAATGCGCGGAAAACAACTGCAGCAGCAGCCATGCCAACACCAGCACTTACGAATTGTAAAAACATCAACCACATTTGTCCCAAATACGACATGCCCGTTTCTCCAGAATAATGCTGAAGATTACAGTTAACCATGAAAGAGATAATTGTATTAAACGCTAAATCTGCAGACATGCTAGGATTATGATCAGGATTAAGAGGCAAGCTACCTTGTGTCATCAAAATAACCATACCTAATAGAAACCAAACCAAATTGATTGTTATTAAGGCTTGAAGGTGTTTTTGCCACGTCATTTCTGCATTAGGATTAACACCTGCAACTTTAAAAATTAGTTTTTCTAGTGGACCGAAAATCCGATTTCCACTTTTACTTTCTCCGCCATATACTCTGGCAATGTACTTCCCTAGTGGAAAAGCCAGCAGCATTGTTAGCGTAAACATGGCTATAACGCCTAGTATTTCTGTATTCATTTCTGAAAAAAATATTTTATAGAATTATTAAATCTGCTTTAGCCGAATCAAAGCCAAGTATATTATGGCAACAACAAATGCCCACATAATTAATACAATAAAAAAATTGTGAATTTGCTTTTTGATTTCGGGTTTCATTTTTTAGAATTTTTCCGGTTTTAGCAATACATAGATGATGTAGATAAACACCATGATTGCGATAATAAATAGTAATGTCATTTTTATAAATTTTGAATTTTGATCTGTAATTACATTTTTTCGAAAAAGTCAATGGCTTTATAAAAAATTGCAAAACACATAATTCCTGCAAGGACTAGAATAATTGTAAGCATGAGTGGAAAATTTAATCATGATAAAAATTGAGCGATGGCACATGCGACAAATCCGAAGATTGCAATTCCCAAAACAATATGTTTGGGTTTTATACCATAATGATGAAACTGTGTTCGTCTTACTAAATGAATTTTTTGAGCTTTTGTTCTCATATGTTTATTTTATTTGTTCGAAAACACTAATGCCAAAACATAATCCATTTTAGAAATAAAATATCTAAAACTCTAATTATCAAAACATTACAAAACATAACCTTAATTCCAAACACAAAAAAAGCCTATCAAAATGATAGGCTTCTTCTCAAAACGATACTATTTTTCAGAGTTGATACTCTTCTATTTTTCGGTACAAAGTTGCAATTCCGATTTCCATGAGACGCGCCGCTTCGGCTTTGTTACCTTTAGTAAATTTCAGAATCTTTTGGATGTGTTGCTTTTCTATATTCGCCATCGAAAACTCAGACAAATCATTATCCTTAGTAGAAGCCGAATTAACAATGAAATCCAAAGGAAGGCTTTCTAACAAAAGTTCGGAACCGTCGGTTAAAATGACACTTCGTTCGATAATATTGCGAAGCTCGCGTATGTTACCCTTCCAGTTATGTTTTTGCAAAGCCTCCATATATTCTGCCGAAATCAACGCAATATGTTTGGATGATTTAACGGAAAATTTAGACAAGAAAAACTGTGCTAATGCAGGAATATCGGCAACTCGGTCACGTAAAGACGGTAACGAAATTTGGAAAACCGCAATCCTGTAAAACAAATCTTCTCGGAAATTAGCGGCATCAATTTCTTGTTGCAAGTTGCGATTGGTCGCTGCAATAATCCGCACATTCACCTTTATTGGTTTGGTATCACCGACTTTCAAAAACTCGCCAGATTCTAGAACTCGTAATAATTTGGCTTGTAAATCGAGTGGCATTTCGCCAATCTCGTCAAGGAAAACCGTTCCGTTATTGGCTTCTTCAAAAATGCCTTTTGCATCTTTAACCGCGCCAGTAAAAGCACCAGCTTTGTGTCCAAACAATTCATTTTCCAGAAGTTCTTTGCTAAAAGCCGAACAATTGACAGCAATAAAATTCTGTTTATTGCGTAAACTAGCATTATGAATGGCTTGTGCGAAAACTTCTTTTCCCGTTCCTGTTTCGCCAGTCAACAAAACTGTTGCATCCGTTGTTGCTACTTTCTTTGCCGAATCTATTGCCAACTTCAGCGACTTCGAATCGCCAACAATAGTGTCAAATGATTGTTGATTTCCTAACTGTTTTTCAAGTTGAAGAACGTGACGATTAAGCTTTACTTTTTCGGCAGCTTTGTAAACCAACGGAATAATCTTGTTATTGTCATCGCCTTTAGTAATATAGTCGAACGCACCATTTTTAATCGCTTGGACACCGTCTGGAATGTTTCCAAACGCGGTCAACAAAATAACTTCGGTCGCTGGATATTTATTTTTCACCAATTTAGAAAAATCGACACCGCTACCGTCCGGCAATTTGACATCGCAAACTACTACATCAATATCATCCAATTCTAAACGTTTGGTAGCTGCTTTCAGATTAGAAACAGTTATAACATCAAAATCTTCAAGGCCTAAAATTCGGGCTAATAAAGTTCTGATTTTTTCTTCGTCGTCGATGATAAGAATCCTCGCCATAATAGGAAATTATTGTGCAAATATATTTTTATAGTTTCAAATAAAGAATTAAATCAATTATTTTAAATTCTATTTTACATATAAACGCTTAATTAGTTCATAAATCTCAAAATTGTAAGGGGAAAAATTGTAAGATAACAGGCTTTAGAAGAGATTTTTATTTAAAAATAAAAATAAGGGAAAGTTGATGATATGATTTAACTGTTTTAGTACTAATTCGCTCTTGAGATCAAAATTTTGGACTGAGAAAGCGATTTTAATTTATCAAGAGTAATTTACTTCATTATAATTTTGAGTTTCCATGAAGTTATCAAATCCTTTATAATTTGGATAAAAAAAGTCCCAAACTTTCGTTCGGGACTTTTATTAAGCGGAGAGAGAGGGATTCGAACCCCCGGACCTGTTACAGTCAATAGTTTTCAAGACTACCGCAATCGACCACTCTGCCATCTCTCCAAAACAGCGATGGTATCGTTGTTTTGAGTGGTGCAAATATATAAAGCTTTTATATATTGACCAAATTATTTTTTAAGTTTTTTGATGAAATTTAAACTCGCTATCATCAAAATATTTTAAAAGTAAATATACTTTATTGAAAATTAATACTTTGTAAATTTTATGCTTAAAGTATAATTTAAAAAAAATAATATTAAAAAGTTAGATTTTAGTTTTTTGCAAAAGATAAACCCATTAATACTGCAAAAAATCCTAAAATGATACTTAGTAAAATATAAGAAATAAGGGAAACGTAATTTCCGTTTTGATAAAGGATGACATTCTCCGCAGAAAAGGTTGAAAATGTTGTAAAAGCGCCACAAAATCCTGTGATAAATAAGAATTTTAGTCCTGAATCTTGTTTAATAAAATAAGCCGAAAATAGACCTATCAAAAAGCAACCAACCAAATTAATAATCAAAGTTGCAATCGGAAAGCCCGAAGTTTTGAAAAACTTCAAAGAAAAAAAAGAGATGAGATAGCGCAAAATACTGCCTATCCCACCTCCTATGAATATTAAAACTAAGTTTTTTAACATTAGTCTTGCACTACCCAAGTATGATTTTCGCCACTTAACTCGCCAATGTATTTTTCTGCATCCATTGCCGCCATACAACCGCTACCAGCCGCTGTAATCGCTTGTCTGTAATGCGAATCTTGTACATCACCCGCAGCAAAAACGCCTGGCAAATTGGTTACAGTAGATTTCCCTTCTGTGATGATGTAACCATGCTCGTCCAAGTTAATTTGTCCTTTGAAAACATCTGTATTTGGTTTGTGTCCAATCGCGATAAAAATACCATGAACATCAATTTTTGATTGTTCTTGTGTTTGGTTATTAATCGCTACAGCTCTTTCTACCATAGAATTTTCACCTTCGATAGCAATTAATTCATGATTGAATTTAACTTCAATATTTGGTGTTGACATCACACGATCTACCATTACTTTTGAAGCACGGAAATGATCTTTACGAACCAACATTGTCACTTTATTACAGATTTTAGATAGATAAGTCGCTTCCTCAGCAGCCGTGTCACCAGCACCTACAACGATAACATCTTTTCCTCTATAGAAAAATCCGTCGCAAGTTGCACAAGCCGAAACCCCGCCACCAGCGTACTTTTTCTCATCATCAAGCCCAAGATATTTAGCAGCAGCACCAGTTGAGATGATTACCGTTTTTGCTAAGATATCGCGACTTCCAGTAGAAATCTTGTGTACACCACCTCTTTCCTTAGCGAAGTCTACTTTCGAAATCATTTCGTAATGTACTTTGGTCTCAAATCGTTCTGCTTGCTTTTGCAATTGCATCATCATTTCTGGACCAGTAACGCCATCAGGATAACCTGGGAAGTTTTCGACTTCTGTCGTCGTTGTCAACTGTCCGCCTGGCTCAAGTCCTGTGAATAATTCTGGTTTTAGGTTAGCTCTTGCAGCGTAAATTGCCGCTGTGTAACCTGCAGGTCCTGACCCAACGATAACACAATCTAAAATGTTTTCCATATCTTTTTTCTCTCTTTTAAAATTAAAGTTTCAAAAATCGTAATTAATTTTAGTTCAAGCTAATTTTGACTAATTAATTTTTTCGATTTTGATATTTATATAATCTTATCTATTTATGAAGCTTTTTTGTTTTAAACCATTTTTTAAAAGTTTTAAACAACTTAAAGTCTTTATAATTAAATAGTTAAATTAATTCATCTTGATTTGGTCGATGTTTAAAATTTTAAAAGTCATTTCGACATAGATTTCATCATCTTCCATTTGACGTACGCCTAGACCTTTTGATTTTAAATCCATTTCGCGAATGACAGAGATAATTCTGGTCGCTAATTTAAGTGGATAAAAACGTGCTGCTTCTGCAAAATTCTGAATAGCATAAGGATTTACGCCAATTTCTTTTGCGATAACCGATGGCGATTGCCCAATTAAAGTATGGTACATCACCAGATCCGAGAAGAATTTATACAAAGCGCCAATCGACATTTGGATGGGATTTGACTTTTTATTTTTGCCCATATAATAAGCAATTTTAAAGGCACGTTCTTTATTTTTTGTTGCTATAGCTTTTTGAAGTTCGAAGATGTTGTAGTCTTTGCTAATCCCGATATGTTCTTCAACAATTTTGTTATCGAGAACATCACCTTCTTTTAAAACTAGTTTAAGTTTATTAAGCTCGTTCGCAATACGAGAAAGGTCGCTACCAAGATATTCAGCTAAAAGGAAACTAACATTGGGCGCCGCTTTGTAACCAAATCTTTCAATTTCGGATTGTATCCAAGTGGCTAATTGTGAGTCTTTTATTTTATCACTTAAAAATAAAAATTTCTTTGTTGTCAGTTCTTTACTAACTTTTTTACGAGAGTCCAGCTTCTTGTGTTTGTGGGCAAAAACGAGAATTGTCGATTCAACCGGCGCATTGAGATAAGCCAAAAAAGCGTCGGATTCTGACTCTTCCAATTTGAGATCTTGCGCTTCTTTAACAATGATTAATTGCTTGTCGCCCATCATCGGATATTGCCTTGCCAAGGACAAAATCTCGCCATAATTAGTGTCTTTTCCGTAGACAACGGTTTGGTTAAAAGCCTTTTCATCTTCTTCCAAAACATCATTTTCGAAATGTTTGGTCGCTACATCAATATAATAAGGTTCTTCGCCATGTAAGAAATATATTGGTAAAAACTCTTTATTTTTAATACTTTTGAGGACAATTTCTATATCTTTCATAAGACTTTATGCAACTACCTAAACTAAACTTCAATACCGAATTTGACTTGAAAATCAAGCAAGACAAAGATACATTATTTATTTATGATTCGGTGCGTAAGATGTGGTTGGTATTGACGCCGGAAGAATGGGTGCGACAACATTGGGTTGCTTATTTTCTGAAAATTAAGAAGAAAAATGCGTCATCTCTTATTTTGGAACAAAAATTGGAACTCAATTCTACGACCAAGCGCCTAGATATGCTGATTACGCATCGTACAAAAGCACAAATTTTAGTGGAATTGAAAGCGCCAAATATCAACTTGACCGAAAAGCAATTTGAGCAAATTGCACGGTACAATTCTGTTATCCAAGCACCAGAAATCATCTTGTCCAACGGCTTACATCACATTTATGCAAAATATCTGGATGGACAATATCGATTTGAAGCTTTTGAATTTTAATTATCTTTGAACAAAAACGCAATAGATGGAAACTAAAAAGACATCAAAAAGAAAGAAAATAATTGTAACAAGTATTTCTGTTCTATTGTTACTTTTGGTAGCTTTTCCTTTTCTGCTCAACATTTATCTGAAAAGCAAACTTCCGGATTTAGTCAACGAAAAAACACCTTATCATGTTGATATGGCTCAATTTAATTTTGATTTAATTTCGGGAAATCTCCTTATTAACGATGTTAAAATAAAAACTAAAAATCCTAAAGATACCGCCGTTACACAATTATCTGGAACAATTGGCGAATTACAGGTTGCTGATTTTGGTGTTTTCAAAGCGCTGTTTTCTAAAACTTATAAAGCGAAACTTGTTAAAATTAAAAACCCAAACTTGGATATTCGGTTTGCAAAAAAGAAAAAAGATGCTGCAAAAAATAACGAAAAACCAGACATTTTCCTCAGCGAATTGCTAATCGAAAATGGTGAGCTAAAAGCTGTCAATCATGAAGGTAAATCGGTTTTTAATGGTAACAAAATTAATGTTGATCTTCAAGATATTGATCTCAATAATGATGACAATACGCGTCTGCCGATTGGTTTTAAAAAATTGAGCATTCATACAGAAAATCTTATTGTCACAGTTAACGATTATTATCAAATTCTGGCTGATAAAGTTAACACATTTGATAAGGAAATAGCCATCCAAAATCTGCATCTTAACCCAACGCAATTGCCATCAGACTACAATGCGAAAAGTGTTTTCGATTTTAAAGCTAAAAATTTTACAGCGTCTAATCTCAACATTAACCGTGACTCGCTAATCGCTGAAAGCACTTTAATTGACGAGCCAAATTTGACGATAACTTCGACCAACAAAAAGATTGTAAAAGACAATCCTAAAGAAATGAATCTCAAAATTGCGTTAAAGGATATCAATCTCAAAAACGGGAAATTATTGGTGCAAAAATCCGATAAAACGAAGAGCGCTTCTGCTGATAAATTCAATATTAATATTACAAAAATTGTATTTGATAAAAACACAGTTAAAGAAAAAATCCCTTTCAAATTTGATCAGCATAATATTGATGTTTCTAAAATCTATTTCCGAGTAAACAATAACCAAGAAGTGCGTATTGGTCATGTTTTCACGAAAGATGCTAATCTTGCAGTAGACAGCATTCAGCTAGCGAAATTAGGTACAAATTTGAATCAAAATCTTTGGTCAGGTTTTATTAAAAAAGTCAATATTCAGAATATTAAGCCAAAATTTGAGGGTCAAAAAATTAATTTAAATTTGAATGCAATGACGGTTGATGATGCAAGAGTTGCCATGATTTCTAAAACCCATAAAGCTGCAAAAAAACCAGACCGAAAAAATTCAGATTTAAACTTAAATATTGGAGCTATAAAACTGAATAATGCCAACTTTCAACAACTAACAAGTAGTGGGCAGCAGAAAGCTACAGTTGCAAGTATTAATGCGATTTTCAATAATTTTAAAATCAATGAAACCACTTTAAAATCCAAGACCGCATTTACGATTGCTAATCATAATATCAAAACGGGAGAAATCTTTGTCGATGCTGGTAAATATTATACGCTGCGCATTAAAAATCTTGAAAATAGTGATAAAATTAGTAGCATCAAAAATCTAGCATTTAAATCTAAATATAATCGTAAAGAGTTTTCTAGGATTATTTCGAAACAAGAAGACTTATACGATGTTACAGCAAATAGCATTCAGATTTTTGATCGCGTGTCACTATTCGAAAATCATGACCAGATTCTTTTAAACAAAGTTGTACTAGATGGTGTTAAATGTAGTATTTTTCATGATTTGGCGCCACCAGAAGACAAAACTGCCAGAACAATGTTTAATGAAAAGCTGAGAAATATTAAGGTGCCTTTGTTTGTTAACAATGTTGAGCTTCGTAATTCTTATATTTCTTACGAAGAAGATGCGGTTAATAATAACAAACCTGGCAAATTATTCATGGATGCTTTTAATGCTACTATCAAAAATGTTGGGAACGGAAAAGTAAAAGGTACGTCAAGTGTCGTGGCTGTTGATGCAGGTTTTAAGTTTTTTGGGACTGCTCCTACAAAGGTTAATTGGACTTTTGATGTGTTAAATAAAATGGACAATTTTAAGATCAATGGGAAAATTGAAGATCTTTCTGCCAACGAAGTCAATCTTTTTGTTAGACCTTATCTTAATCTAACTTTGGACGGTGAAATCAATTATTTGAAATTCAATTATTTCGGAAACAAAAATGTCATTAAAGGTGATTTCTTCCTAAATCATCACAATATTAAAGTTAACTTCCTCAACAAAAAAGGAGAAAAACGCAAATTCTTGAGCAAAGCTGTCAATATTCTAGTGAAAAGCGACGCAAAGGGAGGTGGTAAAAATGTACAAATCCAAAAAGAAAGAGATGCCGATCGTTCGTTCTTCAACATGCTGTGGAAAGGTATTATGGAAGGATTAAAGAAAACTTTAATCTCAGAGAAAATTTAAATTTACAACTAGAAATTTGATATATTTTCTTGTAAATTAAGGATTCTCAGCATTGTTAGTTTTATTATAAAATGTGTAGTTTTTTGCTGCAAGTCTTAAAGTTTTTTCCATTCTTTCACGCAATTTCAACGGTTTTAGAACGGTTAAGAACTCTCCCATCCCGAGGATCATTCTTTCTAGCTCAAAATTAAGCTGAACACAGATTCTAAAAGTTGTTCCGTTTTCATCTTCATTCAAAATCTGTTGACTGTGATGGAAAGGCTTTGTTTTGACATAAGGCGCCTGTTTTTTGGAAACAAAAAAATCTACATTTCGTGGACTCTGCGTTTCGGAAACTGTTGCCCCAATGACTTCTCCAAAATAACGATCAGCATCCAAATTGTAATCGATGTAAGTTGAGTTTTCATCGACCGCAATTTCCTGCATTCTGTCCAAAGCCAAATTGTAAAGCTTCCCTTTGTGCAGACAAATCAAAAACCAACGATTGTTATATTCTTTCAACAATTGTGGATGAACAGTCATTTTTTGCACTTCTCGAGCTGTAAAACTTTGATACAAAATTCGTATAACTTGCTTATTGAGAATCGCTTGATACAAAACATCAATATACTCTAAACCTTTTAAGCGCTCATTTTTATCAAGATGAATAATCGATTTTTGTTGCGTAACTTGTATAGAATCTTCCAATTTCTGGATTATCCCATTCATTTCCTTGAACATCGAAAAATCTTTAAACTGCTTCAAAATTTGAACAGCGTCAGTCATTGCTTTCAAATCGCTTTCTGTAACCGAAATATTATGAATACTGTATTCTGGGTCGCTATAACGATAGTATTTTCGCTCGTAAACTTCGATAGGCGCTTCATAACCAAATTTTTCGCTGCGCATATTCTGCAAATCCATTTGTATAGTTCGTTTGCTAACAAAAGATTCTTTGCCTTCAAACTCGAACAAAGCTTCGGAACACTCATCGATTAAATCGTCAAGCGAATACTTTTTATACATATTCTTCAAGCATTTATCGAGGGTTTTGTACCGAATTAAGGCGTTTTTATTAGAAGACATTTAATTAGTATTAGTGGTTGGAGATATTAAGTAGTTCTTTTTGTTCTTTTGTAAGTCCCTTAAATCTTATTTCCAAAGTCATTGAGGGAAAATTCTCATCGCTTAATTTGATAAGTAGATCTCGATCAATATAATTATGGATTGTTCTTACTATTGGAAATTCTGCTTTAGGAAATAACTTTTTATGTTCTATTTTATTCTTAGAAACAACAAAGACTGTTTTACAAATTTTCAAATTAAAGAGCTTGTAGTAGCCGCAAATTAAAAAAGCACCATCAAAAATATATAAATCGGCTCTATTAAAAAGGTAATTCGTATTTCTACTTCCAAAAACAAGAGTCGTGCATTGAGTACCAATAATTTTCTTCAGTTCCTGAGTTCTTGATAGCTCGTTTATAACTTCAATGGAATTATGAAAAGCTTTTGACCTTTCATGAAAGAAAAAAACACTTAATACTATTAGAATTAAAACAATGAAAAGATAAAATGTCATGGAAAATTTATACTTAACATTATAAAAATACAAAATTAAAATATCTACGCAACATCAATGCGCAATAAATTTCCGAGTACAAAAAAAGCTTGTCTCTTTTCGAAACAAGCTTAGATATTATAGAGAAGTAAAGATTACTTCACTATTTTAATATTGACTGCTGAAAAACCTTTTGGAGATTTTTCTTTCTCGTAAGTTACTTTGTGACCTTTTTTCAATTCTTCTTCCGAGTTGTTGATGTGGAAAAAGATGTTTTCTTTCGATCCATTTTCTGTGATAAAACCATAGCCTTTATCACTCAAGAATGTAATAATTCCTGTGATTTCTGTATCGTCCACCTCAATTGGAGCTGCACCTAACTGAATATCGTCTAGGTCAATTTCAATTTTTTCACGTTGGTCTGGTGGCGTGCTTGTCAATTGACCAAACTCGTCCACGTACATAAACATTTCGTCAAGCGCTTTACCTTTGTTGTTATCAGATTTGCGCTCTTCACGGCGTGCCGCTTTTTCTTTTTGTTTCTGTTGTTTCTTTTTAAAGTTTTCTTTTTTTGAGAAAGAATCTGCCATAAATATTTTTAAATTTTATTTTATTGTTACTAAATTACACGTTATATTGAGTTCAATTTTCGGTAAAAACCTACTTTAATTGACCTCTTCATTTTTTGAGAATCCCGAGAGATTTCTCTTCTGTTTGTCGTAGTTTGTATTTAAGTTGCTGGTGAAAGCAGCGAAAAACTGAAAGTAATGAATATAATAAACTCTTCTAAGTTTACGAAAAACAAGTGCTTTCTTTACTAATGCGGTACAAAGATACGATAAAAGAAATTAATATAGTCTATAACTCCTATTTCTAAAATCTGATGATAGTTTCCATGGTTAGAATTATATATTGATTAAATGTTTTTAGTCCTTATTCTTTTGTCTTGAAACAAAAGAACTAAAAATTCAAGACTTGGAAATTCCCGCTAAAATTCTGAATATTTTCCTAAAATCTCCAAAACTCGGGCAGAAGAAAAGATTTGACATATCAAGATAAATTTCCCCCCTTCAAACCGTGGAGATTTTTTTACGGAAATTCTTCAAAATTTCTTGACGCTTCCATTTCCGAGGTCGAATTAATGACACCCAAAAATTTTAACCTCAACAATAAATTAGAATCATTTTGAAATATTTTAAAATATTTTTTACTACGCAAATAGATTGCGCACTAAGGCAATTACTTTGCATCATCAAACAAGGAGATTGTAGTTCAGTTGGTAGAGCAACGTAAAACGCTTTATTAAGTTTGAACCTTTTCAAATAGGTGTGATAGTAAAGTTACTTCGATTATTAATCCGTGTGTCGCAGGTTCGAGTCCAGCCAATCTCCCAAATTGGAAGCGGTGTGAGGATACTGGTTACTTCGTTCAATGGAAAAAAACACCATATTCAGATTTAACCGCTTCTTATTTTTAATTTTAAAAAAGAAAAAAATGTCAAAATTCAACTTAAAAAAATCAATTTTCGGAACGGGAAAAATTGCAGGTGCAACCACCGCAAAAGCTGGAAAATATACAGATTACGAGTTGTTAAGACGTGTAACGCTTGCCAATCTTTTATTTGAATCCAATTACTATCAACCTGCCGACGAAATTATGACGCAGATTGAAAATTTGTGTTCAAAAGTTTCGGGTGAGCAAATTGTAGAATTGGCTTTGGAATGTCGTTTTGAACAAAAATTGCGACACACACCGCTTTGGTTACTGATTTTAGCCAATGAAATTCACGATACGCCTGTGAAAGACGCAATTGCGAAAATTTCGAATCGACCGGATATGACCATGGATCTTTTGCAAATGTTGAAGGTGAGAAATGGTTCTTACAAAATGTCGAAATCCGTGAAAAAAGGCTTGGCTAGAGCTTTTGATAATTATGATGAATATCAAATTTCAAAATACAAAAAAAACAATTTAGACTTATCTTTAGTTGATGTTGTGAATTTGGTTCACCCAAAACCAACGGCAAAAAATGAAGCGGCTTTAAAAGCTTTAATTAATGACGAATTGAAACCTGCAAACACGTGGGAAGTTGCTTTATCACAAGGTTCTGACAAAAAAGAAACCTTCGAAAGAATGATTTCTGAAAAAAGTTTGGGTTCCTTAGCGATTTTGCGAAATCTTAGGAATATGATTGAAACGAATCTTTCTCGAAAAGATATTCAAAATGCGATTTCTCAAGTGAACAGCGGTTGGTTGACGCCTTTGAACTTTTTGGCTGCGCAAAGAAATGCACCAGAATTTACTTCGGATATTGACAAAGCGATGAGAAACTGTTTTTCTCAAGAGAAAATCTCAGGAACAACCATTCTTGCCATCGATGTTTCGGGAAGTATGGGCGGAATTACAAGTTCTAATTTAAAATTTTCGAGAATGGATTTGGCTTTTGCGATGGCAGCTGTTGGAACTTATGTTTTTGAAGTTTTAATCTTGGTTTTCACAGCAGGTAGCGATGCAGAACGTAAAGGTGCGCATCTCGTTTGGAAAAACGGTTATGGGCTTGGACTTTTCGATCATTTTAATGATATTTATGGGAGTTTAGGCGGCGGTGGAATTTTCACTTACCAACTTTGCGAATGGCTGAAAGACGAAGGTTATGCAAAAGATGCGGATCGATTAGTGGTTATTTCTGATAGCCAAGATATCGACGCACATTACGGTTCGGCAAAAATCCCTGACACAAAACCGTATAAATCGTCATATATTATTGATATTTCGTCGCACACACATGGAATAAAAACCAATCATTGGATCGCGGAAATCAACGGTTGGAGTGATAAAGTTTTTCAATACATTCGCGCGTTGGAAAAGGATTTGAATTCATAATAAATTCAAGAATTTAATATGAATCCACCTCGATTTGAGGTGGATTTTTTTTTATTTCATTTTTGATTTTGCAGCTATTTTGTTGAAATCTAAACTAATTTTCATCCAATAATTAAAATCTTTGGCTTTTCTAAAACCTTCTGGCTCAACATAACAAAATCCATCCATTTGTTTTCCCTTCATAATCATTGGAAGGAAGCCAACTTTTCTGGAAACTTGCTCTTCTAAATCCGGATTATAACGCAGCATTAAATTTTCGCCACTCACATTGACGCACATTTTATCGTCAACCAGAAAAGCCAAACCGCCAAACATCTTCTTTTCTGCAATATTTAGATTTGGGATTTTCGCGAGATATTCACGTATGCGGTCTGCAAGCTCAATATTGTACGCCATAAGATTTTTATTAAAGTAGTTTACGATCCCAAAATAGCAACAATCTCTTTGAAGCCCATCTCTTTTGCATGTTGTAGAGCGGTAATTCCATCTTTATCTGGAATTGATAAATCCGCTTTATTATCTTTTAAAATCTGAATGATTTCTTGATATTTTTTACTTCCGTTTCCGAGAACAACCGCTTCCATTAATGCTGTCCAACCCAGTCGATTTACATGATTGATTGGAAAATCTTTTGTCGTCGCTAATACTTTTACCGTTTCTACATGACCGCGTTCACATGCTAGAATTAAAGCCGTTCCATTGATTCGATTAAAAACATCGAATTTTGCTCCATTTGCTAGGAATAATTTCACCAATTCGGTTTGTCCGCTCGCTCCAGCGTAAAGAAAAGCGCTATCCAAATTTTCCGCTTGTAAATTGACATCTGCTTTGTTAGAAACCAATAATTTCGCCATTTCAGTTTGTTGATTAAGCGTCGCAATTAACAATAACGACTGTCCGTTTTTGTTGTGGGTATTTACATTTGCGCCTTTTTCCAAAGCAGATTTTACGGCTTCAATTTTATTATTTTGAACTAAATTTACGATATCGCTTTGTTGCATAACATTTTCTGTTTGAGAATTTTTAAAATCTGATGAACAAGCATTGACATTTGCGAAAGAGAGAAGAAAAAGTAAGGTTTTCATAGACTCTGTTTTAAATCTAAATTACTCCGAAGATAAGGAAAACCAAAAAACCACCTCAATTTGAGGTGGTTTCGTATTTATATTAAGCTAAATTAAGCTTGTTCTGCTGGTTTGTCTCCTTCTGGTTTTGGAGCGTCGCCTTCAGTCCTTGGCTTTTGTTCTGGCTTTGGAGGTCTTGGAAGAAGAACTTTTCTTGAAAGTTTCATTTTCTTACGATCATCGTAACCCATGAATTTCACTTCAACTTCGTCGCCTTCAGCATAAGGAACTTTATCCAAACGCTTCCACTCGATTTCTGAAATATGTAATAGACCTTCTGTCCCTTTTGCAATCGCTACGAAAGCGCCAAAATCCATTACTTTCACTACTTTTCCTTTGTAAACTTCGCCTACAACTGGTACGAAAGTAATTTCGTTGATTTTTGCAACCGCCGCGTTGATTTTCTCTCTATCAACACCAGAAATTTCGATACGTCCGATTTCACCAATTTCTTCAATTGCGATAACGGTATCCGTATCTTTTTGCATTTGCTGAATGATTTTTCCTCCAGGTCCGATTACCGCACCAATAAAGTCTTTAGGAATTTCCATCATCACCATTTTCGGAGCGTGAGGCTTCACGTCTTCTCTTGGCTCAGCAATTGTTTCTTTGATTTTTCCTAAAATATGTAATCTTCCGTCTTTTGCTTGCATTAAAGCTTGCTCCATGATGTCCATAGAAAGACCTTGGATTTTGATATCCATTTGACAAGCCGTTATTCCGTCCTCAGTTCCTGTTACTTTGAAGTCCATATCACCTAAGTGATCTTCGTCTCCTAAGATATCAGAAAGAACGGTGAATTTTCCTGATTTTTCATCAGTAATCAATCCCATTGCGATACCAGAAACTGGTTTTTTAATTTGAACTCCCGCATCCATCAAAGCCAATGTTCCAGCGCAAACTGTTGCCATTGAAGATGAACCGTTAGATTCTAAAATATCAGAAACTACACGAATCGTGTACGGATTTTCTTCAGGAATCATGTTTGCTAAAGCTCTTTGAGCCAAGTTTCCGTGTCCAACTTCTCTTCTTGAAGTTCCTCTTAATGGTCGCGCTTCACCTGTTGAAAATGGTGGGAAATTATAATGCAAGAAGAATTTTTCGTCGTGGTTGGTAACAACGCTGTCTACCATATTTGCATCTTTAATCGAACCTAAAGTTACTGCTGTTAAAGATTGCGTTTCACCTCTTGTGAAGATTGCAGAACCGTGCGCTCCAGGCAAATAATCGATTTCTGACCAAATTGGACGAATCGTTTGAGGATCACGACCATCAAGACGAACTTTTTCGTTCAAAATCATTTGGCGCATCGCTTCTTTTTCCACATCGTGGTAATATACTTTTGCGAAAGGTGTTACTCTTTCTAGCTCTTCTTCATCTGTGTACTGAGCTAAGAAATCAGCTAAAACAGCTTTGAAAGCTTCACCTCTTTCTTCTTTTGCAGAAGGAGTTTTTGCAACTTCGTATACTTTATCGTATGTTTCTTTCCATACTTTTTCACGAATTTCTTCATCGTGAGTTTCGTGGTTGTATTCTCTTTTTGGGAAAGCTTTACCAACTTTTTGTGCCAATCTTTCTTGAGCCTCAATTTGATTAATGATTTCTTTGTGCGCGAATTGGATAGCTTCCAACATTTCTTGCTCAGAAATTTCTTTCATTTCTCCCTCTACCATTACGATAGAAGATTTTGTAGCTCCAACCATAATGTCCAATTCAGATTTTTCTAAATCTTCATATTTAGGGTTGATAGCTAATTTTCCGTCGATTTTTACCACTCTAACTTCAGACATTGGACCGTTGAAAGGAATATCTGTAATCGCGATAGCTGTGGAAGCCGCTAAACCAGCTAAATCATCAGGAATTGTTTGTCCATCGTAAGAAATTAGGGAAATCATCACCTGAACTTCCGCGTGGAAATCTTCAGGGAATAAAGGTCTCAAAACTCTGTCAACCAAACGCATCGTCAAGATTTCTTGATCAGATGGTCTTGCTTCTCTACGGAAGAAGTTTCCAGGGATTTTTCCACCTGCGTAGAATTTTTCTCTATAATCTACTGTTAAAGGCAAAAAGTCAACGCCAGGATTTGCTTCTTTATTTGCTACAACGGTAGCCATAAGCATTGTTCCTCCTAATTTTACTACAACAGATCCGTCGGCTTGTTTTGCCAACTTACCTGTTTCTAGAGTAATTTCTCTGCCGTCAGCTAGAGTAATCAGCTCAGTGATTGCTTGTGGTGCACTCATAAAAAATGTCTTTTGTACTCCGTATTGAGTACGTTAAATTATTTAAACTTTTTAAATTTTCGTGGGCAAAGATACGGAATTTGAGCGGAAGTTGGTTGGTTTTGGTTGATGGAGTGTCCTTTTAATAATAATGAAATGTAAAAATTGAATTTGAAAGTTTAAATTTTAAGTCAAAACAAAAAAAGAAGACCTACTTGCCTTCTTCTTTTTCCTTTTCTTTAATTCTGTCGATGAGACTTTCAAGTTCCGAAATTTTATCTCTTAATTGTTTTATTTCGTAACGATTAGATGAGACTTTGCTTTTTAACATGACAGTTCTAGCACGTTCGCCGTGATCTTCATCTTCTTCATCTTCATTAATTTCCTCAATATCTTCTTGGATTTCGTCGATATCTTCATTAATCTCCTCGATGTCTTCACTGATATCTTCTATATCTTCGCTAATTTCCTCGATATCTTCACTAATCTCTTCAATATCTTCTTGGATTTCGTCGATATCTTCCTGAATTTCTTCAACATCTTCTCTCAGAACCTCAATATGTTCACTACTTTTATTAACAGACATCTGAATAAAAATCGCTAAATAAATCGCTTCTAAAGACAATAAAGTTGTTAATACCAACAACATGTGATCCCAATCTACAAGACCAATTATCGGTAATGCGAAACATACAATAAAGAAAATAGTATGCACAACCAAAGATGGTATCGATCCAATCCACCACATAATGCCATTAGCAATCTTCTCTAAAGCGCTTAGTTTTTCTTGATTTTCATCCGTTAATTTCATGCTTCTTATTTTTCTATTTGCAAATTTAAAGATTCTTATTAAAACTATGTATCAACAAAAAAGCAACTCTTTGGGAGTTGCTTTATGTTTTTTCTTAGCAAGAAATTATTTTCTAATTCCAAGTTCAGCGATAATCGCTCTATATCTTGCGATCTCAACTTTCTTAAGATAATCTAATAATCTTTTTCTCTTACCTACCAACATCACTAGAGAACGCTCTGTGTTGTAATCTTTGTGATTAGCTTTAAGGTGTTGAGATAAATGATTAATTCTGTAAGTGAACAATGCAATTTGTCCTTCTGCGCTACCAGTATCTGTAGCTGACTTACCATGCTTTGCGAAAATTTCCGCTTTTTTTTCTGCTGTTAAATACATTCCAATATTGTTTAATGATTATTATGTAATTCGGGTGCAAATATACAACTTATTTTAGTTTTGACGACATTAGTTTTAATTTATTTAAAAAATAAGATTCTATTGACTAACTTTACCATCACAATAATATAAGAAAGCTCATGCAAGTCTTCATCAAAAATATGGTTTGTAATCGCTGTATATCGGCGGTTGAAGGAATTTTTAATCAATTAGAAATTTCCATAGATGATATTAAATTAGGTGAAGTAAATACGAAAAATTCTATTTCGGATGAGGAATTATCACTTTTGGAAACCAATTTAAAAGATCTTGGGTTTGAAAGAATTAGAGATTCTGCACATCAATTGAACGATAAAATAAAGACTTTTATAATTCAAAAAATATCGGATTTGGATATTAGCGAAAACTTTGTCCTTTCTGAATTTTTAAGCAATAATTTACATAAAGATTATTCTGCACTTTCTAAGAATTTTTCTCAAAATGAAAATTTTACTTTAGAACAATATTTTATCCTTCAAAAAATTGAAAAAGTAAAAGAACTCCTCCTCTACAACGAATTAACATTAACGGAAATCGCAGGAAAGCTAGGTTACAAAAGTGTTCAACATCTTTCGACACAGTTTAAAAACAATACAGGTTTCACACCAACCGAGCTTAAAAAAGCCAAAGACCATAATCGTATAGCGTTGGATGAATTATAATCAATTACTGGTATTAGATTTCAAACACCAATTGGGTTCGTAAAAAACTAAATTTACTATTGATTTTATTCTCCAAAAATTTCATCAAATTATTCGTTTATTCCATCCTAAAATTAATCTCTGCATCTAACTTTGGAAATTTATAGTCCGAAACGAAATTTTTCCCAGTACAATCTATTTCTTTCCAACCTTTTTTACGACCCAAATCTCCGATTTCAACAACATAAGGCACAAGCTTTATATTTTTGATTTCTTCATCGAAAATTTCTTTATATTGTACCGCAACATCTAACACGCAGTCAAAATTGGTATTAAGCTTTACATTGCGATAAATAATGTCAAAATGACTTTCTTTATTCTCAGGAATGCTAAAATAAGTTTCATAACCAATAGAATCGCCTCGCAAAACTGCCATCGCTTTTAGAGCGTAAAACAAAGCATAGGTATAGAATTTTCGTGTTTTTTCGCGACCATAATCGTCTGGATAAAATCCACCTTCAAATAAAATAGTCGGAATGCCTGATTTCATAAGATTATCTCCCGCGGATGTTGGATAAAACTCATCATTATAACGCGCTATTTGTTTAGGCAAAAAGTTTTGCATTTGGATAAATATTCCAGCAATAATTGCCATACTTTTTTTACGATTCTCTGTCAAACTTCTGTCAATATCTTCTGATGGCGCAAGGAAAGATAAGGTGGCAGGCATATCATCACTTGCCGAAAATATGGTGCGTTGATCATGAAGATTAAGCGCATAATCATACTTCTTAGCCTTGATAAAGTCTTTAAGAAGACGAAGCTCTATACTCGATTCTTTCAAAAAATCACGATTGATATCGATATCAAATGCATTGCGACGCGTCCAGATTTCGGAACCATCAGGATTTAGCATGAAGATAAAATCTAAAGTTAAAGCCGAAAACAACTTTTGCTTAACCTGATCATTCTCTTTAAAGAATTCTAAAAGATCCAACATCGCCAATGTAGCAGTTGATTCGTTACCATGCATTTGCGACCAAGCAGCAACCTTTACAGGTCCATTTCCTAAACTCAGTTTATAAATTGGTTTCCCTAAAGATGATTTTCCGATTTCAGAAATGTAATCGCTGAGATTGTCCTGTAGGTAAGAAAATAATTTTTCAGGGGAAACATATCGTTCTGAGAAATTTTGGTTTTTAACGTATTGAAAGACTCCAGCCATTTATTAACAATTTAAGTTTGTCAAAAATAATGATTTCAAATGAAAACTTACCTGTTTACAAATGTAATTTCATTAAACATTTACACATGCCATTTTGTCTGTTAATTTTAATGTTGATTACATTTATTATAATATATAATCATAATTATTTCAAAATCACATTGTAATAACATTTATATAAAGTTAAATTATAAACCTACTTTAAGTATTTAAATTTAGATTTATCCCCAATTAAGGAAGAATTTACCAAACAATGACAATGTGGATAATGTATTGTTAATTAAATAAATATACATTAGTAAACTACTAGAATTTTAATGGAAATGTCATAAGTTGACTTTAAAATAGCCATAACTATATATCAATAAACTATTTAATTTAATCTGTAATAGTTTCTAGATATTATCTAATATTATAATTTAATAATGTAAACTGAAATTTTCATAACATATAATTCACAAAAAGAGCTTACTAACATTATAAATAACTGATTAACAATATTATTAACATTAATTTACATTTGTACATTTTTGCGATATACTTTTGTTAATTTGAACGCTTTTACAGTTCTAAAACATTTATTACATTTGTAACATGGAAATAAATGAGAGAATCTCCATCATTATGGAGCATTTTAATATAACACCTTCGGAGTTTGCAGAAAAAGTCGATGTGCAACGTTCGAGCATTTCGCACATCACTTCGGGACGTAACAAACCATCTTTGGAATTTATCACTAAAGTCAAAAACGCCTTCCCAGACATAGAATGGGATTGGTTGATCAATAGTAATGGACCTATGATAAAACCAAAAATCGAAATTGTTGAGGAAAAACCCGAAGCCAAGAAGCTTCCCCTACCCGACCTCTTCTCTATTATAGAAGATGAAAGTTTTGGTCAAGAAAATTCCGAAAACAAATTGCTCAAAAAGACTAATCGTTCAGAACCGATTGTTTCTGCTCCTATTAAAGAAGAAAAAAAAATAATCGATTCTCAGCCATTAGAGAATTTTCCAATTCCGCAAGGAAAAACAACAAAAAAAGTAAAGCGCGTTATTCTTTTTTTTGAAGACGGAACTTTTGAAGCTTTTGAAAATTAATTTTTGTTAGGCATGAATTTTGAAAAAGAGAATGTCATGAAAAACTCATTTTATTTTCTCATTATCCTCTTCGCACTAAGCTCGTGTGGCGCTATACATAATACTCCAAAATCGCAAACGCCCAATAAAATCGAAAGCTCTAGCATGGCTTATTCCTTCGTGGATCAAAACGGAAATTTCTATCCAGATAATTGGAGTTCGCAATATGGAAAACCTCCTAAAAATGCGAAAAGCAAAGAGTTTTCTTTAAAAAAATTAGCGAGTGAAAAAGGCAAAGAAATAGAACTTTCGGCTTCTGAAAAAACCAAAATCGCACAAGTCGCCAATAGTGGAAAAAACAAGAATCGAATTTTCGTTTTTGTTCATGGTTTTAATGCAAGTTCGGAGGAAGTTACGAAGAGTTATAGAGCGATAAAATCGCAACTTAATACAACAAACAAAGATCAAATTATCAATTTCTACTGGGACGGATTGGTGGCGCAGTCGATGTTTGGGGCAGGTAAAATTTGGTTTAACGCCACTAACAACAGTCAAATGGCTGGAGAATTTGGACTTAGACGACTTCTTAATTCTTATCAAAACAAAGACATTTATATTATTTCGCACAGTCGTGGTGCATCGGTTGTTCTTAGTTCTTTAAGCAATCCACCTTTTAGTAAACGTGAAATCGAGGATCGAAAAGACGACCACAATGTTGATATCGACAACGATTCCAAAATATTGCAAGAGAAAAACAACAGTATCTATTGTATCATGTTGGCGCCAGCGATTGGGACAAAAGATTTCAAATCGGAAGATCTAAAATCGGGCGAGGACAGCTACCGCGAATTCAGTCCGCAACTGAAAAAAGTGCATATTACAATTAATAATACAGATCCTACTTTGAAGAAGTTTTTAGGCTTTTTATCGGACAAACTAAAACCGACCGATTTGGGCTATAAATCAGACGCTTTTGATGCTTTGAAGGAACATTATGACTTCTTAGAGAAAACGGATTTTAGCGGTCAAAAATCACATAATTTTGATGTTTATATTCGGAATCCGAAGTTCAAAGTTATTTTAAAAGAATTCAATATTGCGAAATAAAAAAAGCCTTGAGATTTTCAAGGCTTTTTTGTTATTTAAGAATTTCCGCTAAAAAAATCAAAGTATGTTTCCAAGCACGTTTTGCCATAATTTCGTTATAGTCAGGCGATTCTGGATTTGTAAATGTGTGCCCAGAATTTGCATAAGTAATAATTTGCCAATCCGCTTTTCCTTCATTCATTTCTTTAATTAAATTATCATAATCATCTTTAGTCACACTTTTATCATCAGCAGGATTTTCGACTAGAATTTTTGTTTTAATCAAAGAATTTGGACGCGATTTATCTTTCGCCAAATCACCGTGAATACTCACAACACCTTCAACAGGAAAGCCAGCTCTCGCCAGTTCTAAAGCACCAGTTCCACCAAAA
The DNA here is from genome assembly GCF_032062245.1 of Soonwooa sp. Taxonomy (NCBI): domain Bacteria; kingdom Pseudomonadati; phylum Bacteroidota; class Flavobacteriia; order Flavobacteriales; family Weeksellaceae; genus Soonwooa; species Soonwooa sp. Next base: position 154,096 of record NZ_DAMBQF010000003.1, on the reverse strand, counting down.
CAATAGCCAATAACAGCAATCTTTTTAGGATCAGCATTTTGTTTGATTAAGGCTTCTAACGCCAAATTGATGCGATTTTGGTAAGCTTTGTAATCCGTTTTATACGACGTTGCGATTTTTGACGCTTCTTCGTTGGTCTTCGGGATGTAACCTTCTCCATAAATGTCGGCGATTAAAGCAATGTAACCTTCTTTTTGAAGATCAAGCGCCGCTTGTTTTGCTTCGTTATCAATACCTTTCCAAGCAGGTAAAATAAGAACTGCTGGACGTTTTTGGTTGGTATTATCCGTTACCAAAGCATTTAACTTTTGTGAGCCATCTTTATAAGCAACATTTTTGAGTGTTTGTGCAGAAATATTTGTCATCATAACTAAACTCAAAATTGCAATTATCTTTTTCATATTCAAAATTTTAGGTGTTTTTAAAATTAATCATTTTTAAAATAATTAAACAAAAAAAACAATTCCAAATCTGAAACTGTTTTAATAATTTATCTTGTATTTTTTCCGTCAACTTTGATTCGTTCTGGACGATTCGCCAACTCCCAAGCCGTTGTGAAAACCAATTGTGTTCTCTTATGCAACAACGGATAGTCGATTCTGTCCGGCGTATCTGTTGGTTTGTGATAATCCTCGTGGATGCCATCAAAGAAAAATGCAATTGGCACATTATGCTTTGCAAAATTATAATGATCTGACCTGTAATACAATCTGTCCGGATCGTTAGGATCATCGTATTTATAATTCAGGATTAAGTTATGAGTGTCTTTGTTAGCTTGTTCGTTAATTTTTTTTAATTCTGTACTTAACATTTCAGAACCGATAACGTACACATATTGCTTACCTCTATTTTCGGCATCATCGCGACCAATCATATCAATATTAAGGTTAGCAACAGTATTTTCTAATGGGAAAACTGGGTTTTTAGAATAAAAATCAGAACCCCAAAGTCCGTGCTCCTCACCTGTTACGTGTAAAAACAAAATAGAACGTTTTGGACCGTAACCCGCTTTTTTAGCTTTTTGAAAAGCCTCTGCAATTTCCATAACAGCTACCGTTCCGCTACCGTCATCATCTGCGCCATTGTATACAACACCGTTTTTAGTACCGATATGATCGTAATGTGCAGAGATCACGATAAGCTCCTCTGGTTTTTCGCTACCTTCAATATAAGCAAGAATATTTTCTGACTCTGGAAGTTGACCGTTACGCGTTTTCATAAACTCCGACGGCACTGTTTGATAATAAGAACCTAAAGCTTTTGGAAACGAAACGCCATAACTTTTGTATTGGCTAATCATGTATTCGCCAGCTTTCTTTTGACCTTTAGTTCCCGTGTCACGACCTTCCATCTCGTCCGATGCAATGATGTAAAGATTCTTTTTAAGATCCTCAACCGTGATGCTGTTATAGGCTTTTTTGAATCCATCACCATTCACCGCGTAATTCTTGCTACCAGTGACATTAGAACTTGTGCCACAACTTTGCACAAAAGCAGCAACTGCGACAAGTCCTAAATACTTTAAATTCTTCATATAGTTTATTTTTTGCTTTTTTAAAATTTTTTAATGCGCTTCTAGCCAATTGTCACCAACACCAACCTCCACTGTCAAAGGTACTTTTGTTGAATAAGCCGACTCCATCGCATCTTTAATAATTGTCGAAACCTCATCAACCTCATCCAATGGCGCTTCGAAAATTAATTCGTCATGGACCTGAAGTAACATCTTGGTTTTCAATTGTTTTTCGGTCAAAATGTTATCAATTTTAATCATTGCTAATTTAATAATATCAGCTGCACTTCCTTGGATTGGTGCGTTAACGGCATTACGTTCCGCATGACCTTTCACTACAAAATTACTAGAATTAATGTCTTTAAGATGTCGTTTTCTTCCCAACATTGTTACAACGTAACCGTTTTTTCTTGCATTTTCGACTTGTTCGGACATATATTCTTTAAGTCTCGGATAAGTTTGGAAATAGGCATCAATCATTGCTTTAGCGTCTGATCTCGACATTCCTGTTTGCTCGGCAAGTCCAAACGCACCTTGACCATATATAATTCCGAAGTTGACACTTTTCGCTTGAGAACGTTGCGTTTTGCTAACTTCTTCAATCGAAATTTTAAACAATTTTGCAGCTGTTGCCGCGTGAATATCTTCTCCATTTTGGAACGCTTCAATCATATTAAGCTCTTCCGAAATCTCTGCAATAAGGCGCAATTCTATTTGCGAATAATCGGCAGAAATAATTTTGCAACCTTCATCTGCCACAAAAGCCCCACGAATTTGCTGTCCACGAAGCGTACGAATCGGAATATTCTGTAAGTTAGGATTAACACTCGCCAAACGTCCAGTCGCTGCCACCGTTTGTGCGTAAGTCGTATGCACACGATCGTCAATTGGATCAATCTGGTTAGGAAGTGCGTCTACATACGTTGACTTCAGTTTTTGAAGCTGACGATAATCGAGGATTAAAGCAATAATTTCGTGTTTTGAAGCCAACTTTTGTAACACATCTTCCGATGTTGCGTATTGTCCAGTCTTAGTTTTTTTAGCTTTTGGATCAAGTTTTAATTTTTCAAATAAAATCTCTCCCAATTGTTTAGGAGAATTCATATTAAATTCTTCCTCAGACAATTCAAAGATTTTGGTTTCCAGATTTCGAAGGTCGTTTTCTAGATCGCCACTTTCTTTTTTAAGCCATTCAGAATCGAGTTTAACACCAATTAATTCCATTTTTGCAAGAACCAACATCAAAGGCATTTCAATATTATTAAAAACCTCTTCTAAGTTTTCTTTAATTAATTGCGGAGCAAAAAGTTGATACAATTGGAAAGTAATATCGGCATCTTCCGCAGCGTAGGCGGTTTGTTCCTCCAAACTAACACCTCGTAAAGTCAACTGATTTTTACCTTTTTTACCAATTAAAATTTCGATCGGAATTGGTGTATAATTAAGGTACATTTCGGATAAATAATCCATACCATGTCGACCATCAGGATTCAGCAAATAATGCGCAATCATCGTATCGTACATCGGACCTTTGACTTCGATATTGTAATTTTTTAATACTTTAAAATCGTATTTAAGATTATGAGCAATTTTTAGAACTTTTTCATCTTCAAAAAATGGTCGGAAAATTTCAACAATTTCTTGTGCTTTTTCTTGATCTTCAGGAATCGGAATATAATACGCCAATCCAGCTTTGTATGAGAAACTTATCCCAATAAGTTGCGCCTCTAACTCGTTAAGCGACGTTGCTTCTGTATCAAAACAAACCGCAGACTGCGCTAACAAATTGTTAAGCAAAATTCGCATCGCTTTCGGCTGATCTACAAATTGATAAAGATGATCTTTTTCTTTAATATTCGATTTGGAAGACGTGGCTTCATTTAACTCTTCAAAATTGGCGAAAAGATCAAGTTGTGTAGTTTGGGGTTTTGCTGAAGTCGAAGTTTTAACCTCAGAAACTTCTGCAGGAGCAACAGTTTCTGTTGAGAAACTTCTGTAAAGATTCTCGTACAAGCGACGGAATTCTAATTCTTCAAAAATCTCTTTAACCTTCTCAAAATCAGGTGTTTCGAGGTCGTAATCTTCTTCTTTAAAATCAATCGGGGCATCACAAAGAATCGTCGCAAGCTTTTTTGACAACAAGCCTCGCTCGGCACTAGCTTCAACTTTTTCTTTTAATTTACCTTTTAACTCGTTGGTGTGCGCCAAAAGATTCTCCATAGAACCATATTCTTTAATGAATTTCTTAGCGGTCTTTTCGCCAACACCTTCCAAGCCAGGAATATTATCAACGGCATCGCCCATCATCCCAAGATAATCTATAATCTGTTTGGGATCGTCAACTTCATATTTAGTTTTAACTTCTTCAACACCTAAAATCTCAACATCGCCACCTTTTAATCCTGGTTTATAAATTTTAACCTTATCCGTCACCAACTGCGCAAAATCCTTATCTGGTGTTACCATAAAAACATTATAACCTTTGTCCGAAGCTTTACACGACAAAGTCCCGATCACATCATCCGCTTCATAACCTTCCACTCCCAAAATCGGAATGTGCATCGCTTCAAGAATCTGATGAATATAAGGTTTTGCAAGAATAATCGCTTCTGGTGTTTCGGCTCTGTTGGCTTTGTAATCGCTATAATCATCGTGTCGAACATTAGTTCTTCCAACGTCAAAAACCACCGCTAGATGGCTAGGACGCTCTCTTTTAATAAGCTCTATCAAAGAGTTGGTAAATCCGAAAATAGCTGATGTATCCAAACCTTTTGTGGAAAGTCTCGGATTCTTTATAAATGCATAATAACCACGAAAAATCATCGCATAAGCATCGATTAAGAAAAGTCTTTTGTCTGTTGTCATAGCAACAAAAGTAATGAAAATTGAAAATTCAAACAACGATTATTAAAAATACGGCAAATGTCTTATTTCACAATAATCATGTTTAAAATAGATTTGCTAATAAATAATACAAAATTAATTTACATGAAAACAAAAATTTACTTTAGAAAAATTGCATTTGTTGCAATGAGTTTGTTTGCTTCATCATCTTATGCAAACAATTTGAAAATCACAGGAACAACAATTGATTCCAGTGCAGGAACTGTTACCTTTAATATACAATGGGACAACAGTTGGAAAACTAATATAGCACCAAGTAATTACGACGCTGTTTGGGTATTCATTAAGTATCAAGATTGTTCTGATAAACTTTGGAAACATGCTAACCTAAGTTCAACGTCATCAGATCATTCGACCACATCTTTATTAAAAATAGATGCGGTAACCGATGGTAAAGGTGTATTCATCTACAGAAATGCAAATGGTGGTGGTAATATACCATCAACAAGTATTACCTTAAAAATGAATGTTGCTTCAGCCAACTATGAAAATTATAACTTTAAGGTTTCGGGAATTGAAATGGTGAATATTCCTCAAGGTTCATTTTGGATAGGTGACACTACAAATATTGGATTTGGTGTAAGCAGCAGTACTCCTGCATACACCTACCAAGTGACAAGTGAAAATTCTAATCTAGCAGCAGGCTCTATCGGAACAGGTAATACAGCCGGAAGTAATTTTCCGAAAGGTTATAAGAGTTTTTATTCTATGAAATACGAAATTACTCAAGAGCAATATGTAGAATTTTTAAACACATTAACATATAAGCAACAAGCGAGACGATCAATTGCTAGTCCAGATTCTGCAGCTAATACTTTTGCATTTAATAGTACTTATGGTAATGGTGTGAAAATAAAAACACCTGGTAATAATGCATCTATCCCAGCCGTATATGGTTGCGACCTTGTGACGGGAGACTTTGATGATTTAAATGATGGACAAAACAATGCCATGAATTGGTTAAACTGGGAAGATGTAAAAGCCTATCTAGACTGGTCTGCCTTACGACCAATGACCGAAATAGAATTTGAAAAAATATGTCGAGGACCACTAGATCCTGTTGCTGGAGAATATGTATGGGGAACAACAACAATTAATAATGTTATTGCAAGTGGTGTCATTAATGCAGGAACGGGAAATGAAGGATACAATTCTGTTGCAGATGGTAGAGCAAATTATGGTGTTTACCCAACCTCATACACAAAACCTACAAAAGTTGGCTTTACAGCAACTAACTCATCTGGTAGAGCTTCTGCATCAGCATCATACTATGGTGTTATGGAAATGGGAGGAAATGTCACTGAGATGACAATTACAGCTAAAGCAACTGCAGCCAATTTTATCAACAAAACAGGTGATGGTAACCTATCAGAACTTGCAGCAACAGCAGGAGATGCAGATATTACAGAATGGCCTGATACAACTGGTACAATTATGAGAGGAGGCAGCCTAGGAGGTAGCGAAACTTGGAATTACAATGGTGCTTCCCTTGTTCGTACATCCGACAGAAATGGAGGTGCAGTAGGTACTACACGTTATCAAGGTTATGGTGGTCGCGGTGTAAGATAATTACTTCTAATTTGACTGAGTGGAAAACACTCTAATAAATAAACAATAACTAACAAATAAATCAAATTAGAAGATGAAAACTTATATTACCAAAATTTCGGTGGTCTGTCTCATCTTGCTATTCCATCTGAAGGTATTTGCTCAAGATGAAGTATATGCATATCGTGGTGGTATTGCAGATGGTTTCACAACAGAGACAATCGTCAACAATACTTGCGCGACTCCAATCCATCATTATGCTTATTTTGGAGGAGAAGGAGACGGATCGGCACTAATGACATTAGAAAATGCATCTTGTTCAACTCCATTTCATCATTACGCATATTTTGGAGGAGAAGCCGATGGCGCCACAACTATGACTATTGAAAGCTCATCATGTGCAACGCCATATCATCAGTACGCGTACTTTGGTGGTGAAGCCGATGGTTATGGCTCGAACAGTACTACTAATGTTTGCCCTATTAATCCACCAGTGGCCGATTTTATTGCAGATAAAACAGATGTTTGTACAATGCAATCAGTACAATTTACTGATACATCGACGAATATGCCAACTGGTTGGAATTGGACTTTTGAAGGTGGACAACCTAGCACTGCTACTACCAAAACGGTGACAGTTACATACAATACTCCTGGATTATATCAAGTTAAATTGGTGGCTGCAAATTACAATGGCACAGACACCAAGATAAAAGTTGATTACATCAACGTTGTGGAAGATTGTAGTAGTTTAGGATTAGGCAATATCAGTAAGAAAAATATTGAAATTTATCCAAATCCTACAAGAGGAATTCTTAACCTAAAATCTCAAAGCGAGATTAAAACTATTGATGTGTACGACATGAGTGGTAAGAAAGTAACTTCCATTGTACCAAATAACAAGCAAGTTCAAATTAATCTTGAAAAACTTAATGCAGGTGTTTACATCCTAAAAATAAAATCTATTTCAGGTGTAGAAACAGTAAAGGTCATCAAAAAAGATTAATAACAAAACATTTACTTTATAAAAAATCGCTCTACTGGAGCGGTTTTTTTTATTACAACTTTCACTATATTAAAAAAAAATTATAAATCAAGTAATTACATAAAAAAAAAATTAACTTTATCAAAAACATAGCTAAAAACTCTAACCTAAACTAATTATACATGATACGTATCGCCATTGTGGAAGATAATTTTCTTTTATCTAAAGCAATACAAGAGAAAATCGAATTTTATGATAATATAAAAATAAAATTCACCGCAGAAAACGGCGCAGAGTTGCTCAAAAAGATGGAAGAGAATTCACAAATCAATCTTATCTTGATGGACATTGAAATGCCAATAATGAATGGCATCCAAGCGACCGAATATATCAAAAAAAAATATCCTCAAATTAAGATTTTAATTTTGACTGTGATGGATAATGATGAAAATATCTACAACGCAATAAAAGCAGGTGCTGATGGCTATTTACTAAAAGAAGTTACATCAGAGAATTTATATAAAAGCATTATGGATACCTTAGAAGGTGGTGCGGCAATGACGCCAGCAATAGCATTAAGAACATTAAAATTTTTGCAAAATTTTCTATATATAGACTCTATCGAAAAAACTGAAGATATCAAACTTAGTAAGCGCGAAATTGAAGTTTTACAACAGTTAAGTAAGGGGCTTAGCTATAATAAAATTGCTACCAATCTTATCCTTTCTCCATTCACTATTCGCAAACATATAGAGAATATCTATAAGAAGTTGCATGTCTGCTCAAAGATTGAAGCTATTGAGAAAGCAAAAAAAGAAAGGTTAATCTGATAGTTATGAAATCTTTCCTTTTATTTTTTATCACCAGCATTAGTTTTTGTTTTGCGCAAAATTCAAAAAAAGTAGACTCAGTAAGCAATATGCCTTTAACCTATTTGCAAGCAAATCTAAAAACAGCAATACCTATACTTGAAAGAAATGCAGATGATGCAAACAAAATCGGCAATACAAAAGCTGAAGCAAAAACCTATGCACTATTAGCATTAGCAATGTATTTTCATGGTGATTATGATCAAAATATTTTTTACTTAACTAAAGCTATTAACTTATTCGAAAAAATTGGAGATTGGGAAAATGTATCAAAAGAATATAGCGAATTGGGCTACCGCCTAAAGGCTACCAATATAGTGGATTCCGAAAAATATCTTCTAAAAGCAATGAAAATTGCAGAAAATAAAAATTTTTCAACGCCATTATTAAGTATTTATAATCAATATGGTGAAGTCAAATCCTTAAAAAAACAAGAAGATAGTGCAATGATTTACTATAAAAAGGGACTTTCAATTAAAGAAAAAGTTAATGATAGTGTTGGTATCCCCTACAGTTTAGTTAATATTGGCTACTCATATACGAAAAGTAAAAAATTTGGATTGGCCAAAAAATATTTTGACAGAGCCATGAGCTACAGAATTGCACTCAAAGATCATTACGGGATTTCTGACACATATGCTTATTATGGCGATATGTACTTTGAAATGAAGAAATATAACCATGCAATTGATAACTATAAAAAATCATTAAATATTGCGACAAATTATGAAATAACAAATTTAATTCGACATAATCTTAATATGATTTCACAAGCCTATGAAGCACAAAATGACTATCAAAATGCTTTGTCATATTATAAAAAAAGTCAAACAATTAAAGATAGTATTATTAATAAGGAAACTTATGATAAAATGTCCGAGTTGCAAATTAAATTTGATACATTCTCCAAAGAAAACCAAATATTACAACAGCAAGCCATTGAGAAAAAAAGAAACAATACGATAAAAATTTTAATCATAATAATAGCTTTCCTTTTACTAACAGCATTCTTAATCAATCGACAATTAAATCTTAGAAATCTAAATCAAAAAAAAGAATTTGAACTGAAAACTGCATTTGAAAAAATTGAATCACAAAATAAACTAAGCGAGCAACGACAGTCCATATCTAGAGATTTGCATGATAACATTGGGTCACAATTAACCCTTATAATTTCATCTATTGATAACCTTAAGAATATCCCCAAAATAGACCAAACTATTTTAAGCAAAAAACTTTCATCAATTAGTAACTTCACTCGAGAAACAATTACAGAGCTTAGAGACACGATTTGGGCTATGAATTATGATAACGTTAATTTTGAAGAAATCCATTTAAGAGTTTTAAATTTTATTAGCAAAGCACAATACTCTTATGAAAACATCAATTTTACATTTAATATTGAAGAACAACTTCAATCGAGAAAACTTAGCTCAAATGAAGGATTAAACATTTTTAGAATAATACAAGAAGCCATAAATAACGCCGTTAAACATAGCAATGCAAAAAATATAGATATCTCGATAACAACTTCTAAGAATCAAATTATTTTCTCAATAAACGATGATGGCAAAGGATTTAACCCTAATGAAATCAACTTTGGAAATGGTTTGAGAAATATGGAAAGGAGAGCCAAAGATATTGCTGAAAATTTCGATATTTATTCTGAAAAAGGTTCAGGAACAACAATCAATTTCTCAATTAAAAAATTGTAAATATTAAATTGTAAATACATTATTTTAAGTCTTAATAATATCCAACAAAAACATCATAACTATACTAAATACTTATTTGTTAACGAGAAATATTATTCAAAAACAAATATTTGTTAAATTTTCTTAAAAAAAAGTCATTTAAGAAAAAAAATGGTAGTATTTTTGCATTGTAATCGCGATGAATAAAAAACTACTTTTTGGCATTGGCATTTTTGCCGTTTTTTTACTTGTAATAAGCTGTTCCACTGCTGGAAAAAGCCAAATGGCTGTTGCGCAATTAGCAAAGAAAAATGATATCAAAAGGATTCTTTATTTCATACCTGAAGTTATTCCTGATATTGAGGAAATAAAACAACCAACCTACGACGTATTTTTTACAGCTGCCAGCGACAAAATGATGTCTCTTGGTACTCGCGATTATTTAAGAATTGATATTCCTGTAGAATATGACAGCGTTAATGTTGATATGCTTCGAGAGTTTTGTAAAAACAACGATGCGGACGTTGCTGTTGTACCTCGTGTTAAATACTTTAAAGTTGGATTAGGAAAATATGTATTTTCTAACCAAGTCGAAGTTAGTCTTAAACTTTTCGACGCAGAAGGTAACTTTATGTTAGAAACCAGTTATGACACCTTCAAAGCTGGTGGTCGTATGCTAGGTTCCGCTGCCAATTCTGTAAAAATCGGAACAAAAGGTGCACTTCAAAACATGAATAAAGAATTACAAAACAATCAAATTTTCTTTATTAAATCTACTTAACATTTTTATAAGGACTTCGCTAGATTTCTTTATTCATAGACTTTTTAATACTTTTGCACTTTAAACAAAAAAGCTTTGGAAAACACGGAACTTATAAAGAACCCAGCTGATATTGCCGAATCTCTAAGTGGACTTCCCGCTAAAGATAGGCTTTTGGCGTTTTTGAAAGTTCCGAAATCCGATAAAGCGGAAGTTTTTGCCCATCTCGATCCCGATTTCCAAGAAGAAACTATACGAAGTATTGGTAGTAATGAAGTAGCGTACATCCTTAACGAAATGACGCCCGATGACCGTACGCAATTGTTTGAGGATTTCCCAGATGAGCTTATTAAATATTCCATCAATCTACTTAATCCGCAAGAACGTCGTGTTGCCCTAAAACTTTTGGGTTATCACTCGGACTCTATTGCTAGATTGATGACCCCTTATTATATCCAAATTCGCAAAGAATGGACTGTTAAACGTTGTTTTCAACAGATTAAAAAAGTTGGTGCTAAAGTAGAAACCATGAATTATCTATTTGTGGTGGACGAAAAAAATCGATTAATCGATGATATTACAATTGGTACTTTGTTGTTAGCAGACGAAGATCAATTGGTTTCTGAACTTTGTGACAATCATTTTGTAGCGATTACAACGACAACTTCCAAAGAAGATGCAGTCCCTTATTTTGAAAAATATGACCGAAGTGCAATGCCGATTATCACTGAAGCGGGCGTTTTGGTTGGGATTGTAACGATTGATGATATCCTTGACCAAATTGAACAACAAAACACCGAGGATATTCAGAAATTTGGGGGTTTAGAGGCTTTAGATTTGCCTTATACGCAAACACCTTGGACAGAAATGATTAAGAAAAGAGCTACTTGGCTTATTATTCTTTTCGTGTCCGAAATGTTGACTGCCAGTGCAATGGGCTATTTTGATAAAGAAATTGAAAAAGCAGTTGTTTTAGCATTATTTGTTCCGTTAATTATTTCGAGTGGCGGTAATTCGGGTTCTCAGGCGGCAACCTTAATTATCCGTGCAATGGCGCTACAAGAGCTTAGTCTTAAAGATTGGTGGTACGTCATGAAAAAAGAAATTGTATCGGGTATAATGCTTGGTTTAATTCTTGGTGCCATTGGATTTTTAAGAATTATGATGTGGCAAGAGTTGGGACTTTTTAACTACGGAGAATATTGGGTTTACGTAGGATTAAGTGTTTCGGTATCCTTAATTGCCATTGTACTTTGGGGAACGCTTTCTGGATCAATGATACCGTTTGTTTTAAAGAGATTAAACCTTGACCCCGCAACATCATCTGCTCCTTTTGTGGCAACTTTAGTGGATGTCACAGGATTAATTATTTACTTTACAGTGGCGGGATTATTCTTAACAGGCAGATTATTGTAAACTTCCCCACTCGACAATCACTTTTTTTTTATTTGTTTATCAATATTAGGTCGTAGAATTCTGTAATTTTTAGTATTTTTAAACCACAGAAACAGAATCTCATTATGATTAATAAAACGGTAAAAAACGTTGAAGAAGCTTGCCATGACATCCAAGATGGCGCTACCATTATGCTAGGCGGTTTTGGTCTTTGCGGAATTCCAGAAAATAGTATTGCCGAATTGGTAAAAAAGAACGTCAAAAATTTAACTTGTATTTCTAATAATGCTGGTGTTGACGATTTTGGACTTGGATTATTACTTCACCAAAAACAAATCAAAAAAATGATTTCGTCTTATGTTGGCGAAAATGCTGAATTTGAACGTCAATTGTTAAGTGGCGAATTAGAAGTTGACCTAATCCCACAAGGGACTTTGGCGACACGTTGTATGGCTGCTGGTTACGGTATGCCAGCAATCTACACGCCTGCTGGTGTTGGGACCGAAGTTGCGGAAGGCAAAGAAACGCGAAATTTCAACGGGAAAGATTATTTGTTAGAATATGCTTTTGATGCAGATTTTGCGATTGTAAAAGCTTGGAAAGGCGATACAGCGGGTAATTTGATTTTCCGTTCGACGTCACGAAATTTTAATCCTTTGATGGCGATGGCTGGTAAAGTAACAATTGCCGAAGTTGAAGAATTGGTTGAAGTTGGTGAATTGAATCCTGACCAAATCCACACACCGGGAATATACGTGCAACGGATCTTCCAAGGTGAGAAATACGAAAAAAGAATTGAACAAAGAACTGTTCGTAAGGCTAACTAATATGAGGCTCCAGATTTTTGGAGCTTTTTTTTAAATTAAATTTTATCAAATGAAATTAGGTGCATTTTCTATAAGCTTGAGTGTCAAAAATTTAGAAGTTTCTAAAAATTTTTATGAAACACTTGGATTTGAGGTTTTTGCTGGCGCATTAGCTCAAAAATATTTAATCATGAAAAATGGCGACAGTCTTATTGGTCTTTTTGAAGCAATGTTCGAAGGGAATCTCTTGACTTTTAACCCTGGATGGGACCAAAATGCACAAGCATTGAAAGATTGGAACGATGTCCGCGAAATTGCTAAACATCTTGAAGAAAATGGCATTAAAGCCAATGTACAAATCGATAACGAATCTGGTCCAGGAAGCTTGACTCTGCAGGATCCAGATGGTAATATGATATTAATTGATCAACATCAATAATATTAAAAACAAAAAGCTCAGAAAATTCTGAGCTTTTTTATTAAGATTTATCTGTTTCCTTTTCTTTTGTTTCCTTTTTCTTTCGACCAGCATTGGTAAGACTTTGATGAATGAGAAATTCGATTTGCCCATTCACACTACGGAACTCATCGATTGCCCATTTCTCAATCAATTTATACGTTTCTTCATCAATCCTTAAAACAAAACTTTTCTTGCTCATTTCGTTTCATTTAAAAGCTCAAAAGCTTCGTTTACATTAATTATAAAGAGTTCCTGTATTCAGGATTGGTTGTGCGGCTTTTTCACCACATAACACTACCATAAGATTGCTTACCATCGCTGCTTTGCGCTCGTCATCCAATTCTACAATATTCTCTTCCGATAATTTTTTTAATGCTAAATCTACCATCCCAACTGCACCTTCAACGATTTTGGTTCTTGCCGCAACTATTGCCGTCGCTTGTTGTCTTTGTAACATTGCACCTGCAATTTCGGATGCGTACGCTAAGTGCGAAATTCTGGCTTCTTGTACGATAATTCCTGCAGGAGCAAGACGTTCTGTCAACTCTCTTTCCAAAATATGGTTAACATCTTCCCCACCGCCTCTCAAGGTAATTGGCGCATTTTCGTCCTCCAAATTATCATAAGGAAAACTAACCGCCAAGTGACGAACAGCCGCCTCACTTTGCGTTCTCACATATTCCAAATAACGCTCTACATCGAAAGCTGCTTTGTAAGTATCGCCAACTTTCCAAACAATAACTGCTCCAATCTCGATGGGATTTCCCATTTTATCATTAACCTTAAGGGTTTGACCTTGTAAGTTTTCGGAACGAAGACTCATTCTTTGTGATGAATAAAACGGGTTGATAAAAAACAAACCATTCTCTTTAACAGAACCGACATATTTTCCGAAGAAGTTAAGAACACGCGAGTGATTGGGCTGGATGATCATTAAACCTTTCATAAAAAAGAATGATAATAACACCATCAAAATCGCTACAACTGCCAATCCTACGCTATAATCGATAGAATATATAAACAATCCTATGCCTGCAAAAAACAGGATTACGCTTATTAATAAAGCAAGGTAACCAGACATTGGTTTTAAAACTTTTTCCATGTGTTTGAAATTTTGATATTAATTTGATATCATAAAGATATATATTTTTAAAATACAAAACATAAAAAAAACGCCTAAAAAAGCGTTTTAAATTTTTATTGTTTGATAAAGCTTTGTTTAATGAGCTTGTCGTTGGTTTTTAAAACAAAAATATATGTTGCTTTAGAAAGTTTAGAAACATCAATTTTTGAAGCATTTAAAACTCCCGATTGCAGCAACTGCCCGCTCATATTGAAAATTTGGAAACTAGGATTTTTAAAATCTCCTTCAACATTAATAAAATCTTTCACTAAAGTTGGATAAATTTTAATCCCATTCGCAGTTTGATTATCAACCGACATAGCGCAATTAGTCTCAACCGTTATATTTTGAACACTTACAATTTGATCCTCACAATCTTTTTTAATCAAATTAAAATTAGAATTTCCTTCAACGTTAATTAGCGTCACATTGTTCAGCGTTCCGTCCATAAAATCAAAAGAAGTTAATTGATTATTCTTCGCTAAAATCGTTTTTAACAACGGATTATTTTTGAATGCAATATTCGTTAATTGATTAGATTCAGCCGAAAACCAATTAAGTTTCGTAAGTCCAGACAAATCCAAAGTCGTCAACTGGTTGTTGTTGATATGAATTCTTTCTAGGTTAGTATTTTGTAAAACATTCAAACTCGTCAATTTGTTGTTAACCAAAAATAAACGTTGCAAATCTTTAAGCTCGGACAAATCAATCGATGCCAGGGCATTCTCATTGATGTAGACGATTTTTAACTTCGAGTTTTGAGGAAAAATAATACCAGTCAACTGATTTTTATTAAGTTCGATATTCGTCATTTTATCAAGTGCCGAAACATCCAAAACGCCTGTTAGTTTATTATTACGAAGATTAAGCGTCGTAACTTTCGTATTTTTTGAGACATCAATTTTGTTAAGATTAATAAGATCTCCCAAATTAAGCTCTGTCAAATTTGTAAAATACTCAATTCCCGTTGCATCATAGATATTAGGATAATTGGAAAGATTACGAATCGCCGTCAAAGTCAAAGCTTCAGTCTCCGAAATTTGTCCATCTTTGTTAGCATCCACCGCTGGATAAGCTTTAATAATAGCTGCTTTGAAATTAGCATCTGGAAAGTTGATGTTTTGTGCATTAGCCGCACTTGCGCCCATAATTAATAGGCTGAACGTGGTAAAAAACCGCTTCATAAGTATAAAATTAAATTAGTTTAACTCCCGAAACTATTGGGGATTATACTCATAAAGAGTGGTTATGAAAAGACAGAATGTCCATCACCTTTGTCCCCGAAAGTATCAACATTAGGCAGGTCTCCTGGCTCACATCTTGACATCGTCCTTCCCAAATATGACTTCAGTGGACAACTATTTGACATCAAGTTTTGTAGTTTACAGTTGCGGGTACAGCTTAGGTATTACACCTAATTCCCTTTTAATAAGACAAAAACATCTTAACCTAATTGCCGCAAAGATAGTATAAATAAAGCTTTTTCAGAAGTTTTAAAACAAAAAAAGGCACATCATTAACGATATGCCTTTATTATTTTATTAATCAAAATTAAGGTTGATCTTGCGTACGTTCCTCTTTTTTAATTAAAAGACTTTTGTGTAAGCTTTTATATCTAAAGTAAGAGACAAATGACAAAGTCGCCATAAATAACAATCCTAAATATACCCAAAGCGGAACCGGAATTGGATCTCCTTTTGCATAAGAGTGAAGTCCTGTCAGATAGTAATTAACACCAAAATAAGTCATTACCATAGAACAGAATGCAATCATTGTCATTACATGGAAAATATGTCTTCCACGAAGTCCAGGTACCAATCTCATGTGCAATACAAAGGCATAAACCATAATTGAGATGAAAGCCCAAGTTTCTTTCGGGTCCCAGCTCCAATAACGTCCCCAACTTTCGTTAGCCCAAATACCACCCATAAAGTTACCAACTGTAAGCGCAACTAGACCAATACTTAAAGACATTTCGCTAACGATAGCTAACTCTTTTAAAGTTGTATCATTATGTTTTTTGAAAACTCTTGTCGATGCAATAATGTAGAAAATCAAAGATATTACGGCAATCAACATCGATAAGGAGAAGAAACCATAACTCGATGCAATAATCGCAACGTGTACAATCAACCAATACGATTTAAGAACTGGTACAAGTGGCGTAATCTGAGGATCTAAAGCTGCACCACCATGCGCAAATCCCATCATAACAACCGCAACCAAGAATCCTGCTGCAGGAATTAATGCATTTGAATTTCGGTACAGGGCAAAACCAGCCGAAATACCTACCCACGAAATAAAGATAATCGCTTCGTAACCATTACTCCAAGGGGCATGACCAGAGATGTACCATCTTGCAATTAACCCTAAGAAGTGGAAGAAGTAACCAACTGCTCCTAAATAGATTAATCCTTTAACGATTTTGTTTAAAACCTTGCTTGGTCTAAACAATTCAATAAAAGCAAAAATCAACAAGACGCTACCTAAAATTGTATAGAAAATCAACAACTTAAAGTTGATATCTAATTTATTTAAAAGAACTTCTAATTCTATTTTTGAATCTGGCGGAATCACTTGTTTTCCCCATTTGTGTTGATAAGCTTCAACTTTTGCTAACTCTTCGTCTGCTTTTTTCCAATTTCCGTTTTGTGTTGCAAGAAGAACACTTGACAGATATGGACCAAGAACATCTTGGGCGTTTTTATCCATTTCGAAATCCGCTGTCATCACCGAATTCCAAGTGTGGTTAGCGTCATTCTGAACCGGAACTGCACGGAAATATTGATAAGACATTAACGCATTAAGAACCTGAACTTTATCGTTTAGTTTAATAACTGCTTCATCGAATTTTGTCTTTTCAACAGGCTTTTTACGGAATGCCGCATTATATTCGTCTTCCAAAACAAAACGAAGATTTCCGTTCTTATCAGCTGGGAATAATTTTACTAAACTTGTAAAACTATCATCATTAGCTTTAGTAATTTTTGCTAAATCTCTACCAACTTTTCCTCGAGTTTCGATTTTAATAATATTAACCTGAGCCCAAAACATTGGATCGATTGTCGCTGCCAAAAACCATTGGTTAGCATCCAAATGTTGGAAGTGATCGCGACTAGTCAATTTATGTAAAATGTCGATTGCCTGCGTGTTAGCAGGTTGTATACGACCTTCATAACTTTGCACCAACATATGCCCAAACTTCTCCGCGTGCTCTTTATCAATTTGAATATTCTTCACCAAATCATCTGCAGAAATGGTATTCATTTTAGAAGTTGGCGCAGGATTATTAGTTTTAGGCGCTGACACATTATCTTTGCTACCATCCGATGTCGAATGGGTTTCAATTTTTTGTGCATTAAGTCCTAAACTTAAAAACAATAATAAAGCACCAGCTACTTTAGCTTTTTTCTTGCTGACATCTTTCAGCATTTTGTTAAGATTCCAGAATCTAGAACCTTTCCAGAACATTGTGACAAACATCCCTACGAACAAAAATCCATAACCGATATACGAGATTAAAGTCCCCCAATAATCGTGGTTAACAGACAAAATACTCCCTTTTCTATCTGGGTCAAAACTCGCTTGGAAAAATCTGTAACCTTTATGATTAAGAACGTGGTTCATATAGATTTTATAAGGTGTTTGTTTGCCTTCATCAATAATTTGTACATGAGATTCGTACGCTGATGGCGACGAACTTCCTGGATAAGTTTCCATCACGAATTTATCAAGTTTTAAAGCAAAAGGCGTGTTATAAACTTTTGGACCGAAGCCAATCATCACATTCATACCGTCCAATTGGATTTGTTTGTATGCGTTAGGGTTCCCTTTCTCAACAGAAAGATCAACCATCATTTTAGATTTTGGACCTTTAACCTCGACAGTTAATTGATCTGGTACATCTTTATCTTTTTGTTTATCACCTTCGTAAGCTTTCAAACTTCCTTTTTTAAGACCTTCTGGCACAACCAATTTTAGATCATTAATAGAGTAAAGACTTCTCAAAACCAAAGGTTGAAATTTATCTTTAGTCGTTGTCCCAGTTGCTTGCGTTGCCATCGTCATAAACTGCGCATCAACGGGCGTTTTAATAAATAATGAATCTTTTTCTTGTCGAAATTCTACTGCACCTTCAATAGAAGTTCTGTTAAAACTCACCAAAGTCCCATTAATATTTTGAACATCGCCTGGCGCCAAGTAGATATTTTGTCTTCCGCCTTTTTCATTGGTAGAAACAAGGTGTAGATACTCTTTACCATTCGGGTTAACGACCATGCTATCCATTTTGCGTTGCATGTAGTTAACCGCTTTCACTTCCAATTGTTTTTCGTGGAAGTTATATTTTGCATTCATTTTGTAATGAAGCGGCGACATAAGATACGGAATATCAGGATAATGCAGCTCTTCTCCTTTTTCTTCAACCTTTACTTTTAGAAAGGTTTTATCTGTAACAATCTCGTTGTTGGTTTCACCTTCGCGGATGTGCATCACCCCTTCGAAACTGATGTATCGCGTAATAGCACCACCAATAAAAATTAAAATAAATGCCAAGTGAAACATTAGAACTGGCCACTTTTCTCTTCTCAGAAGTCGATATCTACCAATATTCCCAATAAAATTAAGAATCAGTAAAAACATAATCGCTTCAAACCATTTGGCCTCATAGATTAAAGCCTTTGCAGTTGGCGTTCCGTAGTCATTTTCTACAAAAGTAGCGACAGCCATTGCGATAGCGTATAAAAGTAGCAAAGTCGCCATTGTACGCGTCGAAATCAGAATATCCTGAATTTTTTTCATAGTAATTCTATATAAACGATGATCCTAAATCCAGTAAAAACACACTTAAAAATAGCCTAGATTCAGTCGAATGCAAAAATAGTGATGTTATTTAGATTAAATATATAAAATCAGGCATTAATGACAATTCTCATAATCGATTTTGACTATTAATTGGCTAAAATTTGATTAGTTAAAGTAATAATTTAGGACTAAAATTCACTTTCCGAATTGTTATTAAATATTTACTCACTTTTTTATGTTATTCAATCTTAAAAATCAGATATAAATTCATTTTTTAAATTTTAATTTTTATTAAATCTAAATAACATTACGCTTCAAAATTATTTTCAAATCTAAATCTATCAAAGCCTCAATTATTTACACCAGAATCGACAAGAAAGCCCTATATTTAACTTCAAAATTCATTTAAAAAAGATTAAATTTGCACGGAATTGACCGAATTTATCAATGGAAAAAAGCAAAACAACGAACACAAACGACCAAACAAAAATCCTTCCCAAATCCCGCATCGTTACAGGTATTTTACTATTTTGTATCGCTGGGATGATGAGCATCGCTTTCGTCTCCTACCTTATGAACTGGAAAGCAGACCAGTCGCAAGCTGGTACAATGGGCGATAGACACATCAAATCTTCTAATGTTTTAGGAAAAATAGGCGATTGGCTGGGTAATCTTTTCATCTTCGATAGTATAGGCGTTGCTGCTTTTATTATTCCGTTTTTGTTGATGGTTTTCGGATTTATTATCCTTAAGAAAAACTACTTCAAACCTTGGAAAACCATTTCGCACAGTTTATTTTTCATTTGTTGGTTGCCTATTTTTCTTGGGATAGTAACTAAAGGCGATGGTGTATGGAGTGGCGTTTACGGATATCAAATCATGGATTATCTTAAAGCCTATGTCGGATCGGTTGGACTGTGGCTTATCATATTAGTAAGCATATTGCTTTATTTTGTTTTAGAATTTAATTTAAGACCAAGTAGTATCAGGAATAAATTCAATGAGATTAATGACAATACCATTGGAAAACTAAAAGAAATGATGCCAAAATCGGAGGAAAACTTCGAAGCTGATGACGAACTGGAACAAAAAGAGGATCTTGAAAAGGAAAATATTATAGAGAAAGAAGAAATCCCAACGGAACTTCCAAAAATAAAAGTTACAGAAGACATCCAACCGATTGCAACACCTAACAAAACTACTTTTGAAAGTGTTGAAACGCCACCTGTAACACCTCAGAAAGATTTAGAAGCGGTTTCTATTAAATTAGATAATGATTTCAGCAAAACTCCAGTTGTAGAAAAACCAATTACAACGCAGCAAAACATCGCATCAAATGCTGAAGATATTGCTTTTAATATCGAAGTTAAAAAAGAGGAGCAACTTGATCCAAATGAAGCAAAATCACAAGAATTGGTGAAAGAACACGGTTTGTACGACCACAGATTGGATTTAGCAAAATTCCAAATGCCTAGTTTTGATTTACTAAAAGATTACGGAAGCGAAGAAATTACGATTAACAAAGACGAATTAGAAGAAAATAAAAATAAAATTGTTGGACTTCTTAAGAATTTTAATGTTGGAATTTCTGAAATTAAAGCAACGATTGGTCCAACCGTTACACTTTACGAAATTGTCCCAGAAGCGGGAATCCGTGTTGCACAAATTAAAAAACTACAAGACGATATTGCGCTTAATCTTTCGGCTTTAGGAATCCGTATTATTGCACCAATGCCAGGAAAAGGAACCATAGGAATCGAAGTTCCGAGAAAAAATCCTACGATGGTCTCGATGCGCTCGGTGATTACTTCCAATAAATTCCAAACCTCGGATATGGATCTTCCTGTGGTATTTGGTAAGACCATTTCCAACGAAATTTTCATGGCGGATTTAGCAAAAATGCCACACTTACTAATGGCCGGGGCAACTGGTCAAGGTAAGTCTGTTGGTATCAACGCCATCTTGACTTCCTTACTCTATAAAAAGCATCCAAGTGAACTTAAGTTTGTAATGGTTGACCCGAAAAAAGTAGAATTGTCACTTTATTCTAAAATTGAAAGACATTATTTAGCAAAACTTCCAGATGCGGAAGATGCGATTATCACGGACAATAACAAGGTAATTAACACACTTAATTCACTTTGTATAGAGATGGATAACCGTTACGAATTGCTTAAAAATGCATTCTGTAAAAACTTAAAAGAATACAATAAAAAATTCACAGAACGAAAGTTAAACCCTGAAAACGGACATCGTTATTTACCTTACATTGTTTTGGTTGTGGACGAATTTGCGGATTTGATTATGACAGCTGGTAAAGAAGTTGAAGTCCCGATTGCACGTCTTGCACAGCTTGCCAGAGCGATTGGTATCCACTTGATTGTGGCGACGCAACGTCCATCTGTTAACGTTATTACGGGTATGATTAAAGCCAACTTCCCTGCTCGTGTGGCTTTCCGTGTTATTCAAAATACCGATTCGCGTACGATTTTGGACTCGCCAGGCGCAGAGCAATTAATTGGAAAAGGTGATATGCTTTACTTTAATGGTAATGAAATTACACGTCTGCAATGTGCTTTTGTTGATACGCCAGAAGTTGAAAAATTAGCAGAGTTTATTGGTGAGCAAAAAGGATATTCGGATGCCTATATCTTGCCTGAATACAGCGGTGAAGAGACTTCTTCTAATGTCGGAAGTTTTGATCCGAACGAGAAAGATCAATTGTTTGAAGAAGCTGCAAGAATCATCGTTTCGACGCAACAAGGTTCGACTTCGATGTTGCAACGTCAGTTAAAACTAGGTTATAATCGCGCTGGTAGAATTATGGATCAGTTGGAAGCTTCGGGCGTTGTTGGTGGCTTTAATGGCGCCAAAGCAAGAGAAGTTTTAATTTCCGATTTACATAGTCTCGAACAGTTTTTAGATAACTTAAGAAAATAAAAACTCGGCATTCAGAATTGAATGCCGAGTTTTTATTTGTTTATACTAAAACTTTCTTCTATTTCGCTTCAAAAAAAGCTCGTAGATTTTCTAAATTCTTTTTATCACTACCAGCAAAAATTTCTTTATCAGTGATAAATACTGGACGTTTCAAAAAACTGTAATGATCGAGAATCAAATCTTTGAAATCTTTTTCTCCCAAGATCTTTACATCAATTTCTCGTGCCTTAATTTGCGTTGACTTTTTACTAAACAAAGCTTCATAAGATTTCGTCAAATTATACATTTCCGCCAACTCTTCTTTTGTAATTGGCGCTGATTTTATTTCACGAAGATCCCAATCTGACAAATCAAATTCCGCCATTATTTTTTTGCAAGTTCCACAAGTTTTAAGATAAAATACTTTTTTCATAATCAATTATATTTAATTAAAACTTAAAAGTATTTGCAGGGAATTCTTTATTTACTTCAATTTTAAAAATAGAAAGAACATAATCTCCATCTTTTTTAGGCGAAGAAGATTCGATGCGATGCGCCATCACAAGATTTCCAACTTTCTTGTATTCATCATAAGTTAAGGTCTCATCTTTCTTTACTTCTCTGTACAACATATAAGTTTTAACATCGAAATAATAAATCGTTTTGTTAACATTTTTGGTCAATTCAACCTTAAAATAACTATTATTTCCGATTTGTTCTTTACCTAGTAAATTGGCTTCAAAACCTTTATTTTCCCAATCGATAAAATCGTTATCAAAACTTTCAGGGACATAACTCGGATATTCTTGAATTTTGTTTTGAGCGTAATTCATCGCATAGCCTTTTTTACCATCATAACCTTCAACCGTCGTTTCCTTTTGATTAATCATAATCACGGTTTTTGTCAAATTAGGACGTTTTTGATAGATTTTAAAAGGATATTCGTCATTAACTCCCAATGTCACGCGACCTTGTAATAAGACAGAGTTTAGAAGCTTCCAGTTGGTTAAACCACCCGAAAGTTCAATATTTTTGTCGATAATTTCTTTTGCTGTTTGTGCTTGAATAAAACACGATAGAACCACACCAAATACTAATAGTAATCTCTTCATTAATTGCAATTAAGCTCCAAATATAAGTTTTTTAAAACGCTTTTTTCTTTTAAAAATTATAAAAGATGTTAATTCTGACCAATAATCAACTTTGCCTTTTCCAAATCTTCAGGTGTATCGATGCCAACGCCCACGAAATGGGTTTCTATCAACTTGATTTTCATGCCATATTCCAAATAGCGAATACACTCTATTTTCTCTGAAATTTCTAAAGGTTTCATTTCTAATTTTGAAAACTGCAACAAAGCTTCTTTTCTAAATGCATAAACACCAATATGTTTAAAATACTGAACATTAAAGCTTATTTCACGATGAAATGGAATAACCGAACGACTAAAATACAGTGCAAATCCATTGTTATCCGTAATTACTTTTACATTATTGGGATTTTCGATTTCCGACTTTTCTTTAAGCTCAATCTTTAAAGATGCTAAAGATATTTCTTTATTGTTATCGGTTTTAAAAACGTCTATCAACTGTTGCAAAGGCTCCAATTTAAGAAAAGGTTCGTCACCCTGAACATTAATAACAATATCACAATCGATGCCCTGAACAGCTTCTGCAATTCTGTCGCTTCCCGTTTCGTGTTCTCCTGTCATAACAGCTTTCCCACCATTTTTTTCGATTTCTTTGAAAATAATTTCGGAATCTGTTGCCACAAAAACATCATCGAAAAGTCCTGTCGCCAAAACGTTTTGATAAGTGGTTGTAATAATGGTTTTGTCACCCAAAATCTCCATTAATTTCGCGGGAAATCTAGTCGAATTATAACGTGCGGGAATAACTGCAATGATTTTCATTTATTTTAGTTATGAGTTATAAATTATGAGTTATGAGTTATGAATTATTTTGAACTGAGATTCTTTTTTGTTGTTACAATAATGCTTCCAATAATTTTCAACAATTCGGTTGCATCATTTATTAAATAATCTGCTTCATCAGAACTAATAAAATTAGTTTCTTTTAATAATTGAAACCAATATAATGTTTCGTCACATTCTTTTTGTGAGATTTACAATTTATGAATGAAATGCATTTTACTTTGTGCATTCTGAGCTTCTCTTACATTTGCCCCAATCGAGGTTTCTGAGCGTAAAAATTGTTTTGATAAAACATATTCTTTTTTCTCAGTTGAAAATATTTTGTAGAAATTTACAAGCTTGACTGCAAAATCAAAACTCTTTTTAACAACAATGCTTTCATTCATAACTCATAATTCATCATTATTAATTTAATAAGTTTAAAGCTTTTTCTAATTTTGGAAGCATTTCTTTGATTTCATCAACTGAAAGCCCGCCAACTGAAGCACGGAACCAAGGGTCAGTAACTGAACATCCAAATGCTGAGAAAGGTACAAATGCAACGCCTCCTTCACGAATTAAATAGAAAACCAAATCCGAAGTTTTCTCAACAACATCGCCATTTGACATTTTCTTACCGATATAATCCATTTTGATGGTTAAATACATCGCACCCATCGGTTGAATGCTGTCAACATTCAATCCTTTTGATTTTAAATCTTGAATTCCATCATGCAAAACCTTCAAACTATTTTCCAATTCACCTTTAAAATGATTTACAAAACGATTTAATTCTACGGTATTTTGATAATAATTTGCTGTTGCTTCCTGCTCTGGTTTTGGTGCCCAAGCTCCGATATGCGTATTGAGAGCTTTCATTTTTTCGATAATTTCTGAAGGTCCGAAACTCCAACCTACTCTAACGCCAGTTGCAGCAAGGCTTTTTGAAATTCCATCAACGAAAATCGTATATTCTTTTAATTCTGGAAACAAAGAAACTGGATTAAAATGCTCTTCACCAAAAGTCAAATTAGAATAAATTTGATCGTACAACAAATACAAAGGCTTTTGGTCTGCCGAACGTTTTTTATTTTCTTCTAAAATTAATTCACAAATTCCGTAAAGTTGGTCTTTTGTAAACATCGTCCCAGTTGGGTTAAGCGGCGAACACAACGAAATAAGAACTGCATCCGAAACATGAGGTGCAATTTCTTCTGCAGTTGGTAAAAAGTTGTTTTCTGGCTTGGTTTCCACTTCAATTCCTTGTGCGGAAGTTAAATAGGTGTAATGGTTGTTATTCCATGATGGAACGGGATAAATCACCTTGTCGCCTTCATCCACGATCGTTTTGTAAATAGCATAAATCAAAGGTCTTGCACCAGCTGTAATCAAAATATCTGCTGGCGAATACTCCAGATTCCAACGGCTTTTTAAATCCTCAGAAACCGCTTTTCTCAACGACAAAATTCCGTTTGCTGGTGGATAATTAGTTTGATGATTTTTGTATGCTTTTTCGATTTCCTCTTCTAGCAAAGCAGGAATTGGGTACAAATGAGAATTCAAATCACCGATGGTAAGGTTGGCAATTTGCGCTCCGTTAGCCTTCATATCGTTTACTTCATTTCCGATTTTTACGATTTCGGAACCGATAAGATTGGCTGCTAATTTTGAAACTTTCATTTTCTTTTTTATAGATTTTATTTAGATTTTTTCTTTTATTAAACGAAAAATAAAAGACTATTTATTTCCGTATAAATTTATTTTTAAACAAAAAATTCGGGATTTATTCATCCCGAATTTAGATATTAATTGAGATTAAGACTCTCTTTTATGGCTTCAATTTTCTTTTCTAAAATCGGAAGTTTTGCAACAAAATCAGCTTCCGAATTGATACTATCTTTCACAGAAACATAAAATTTAATTTTTGGTTCTGTTCCCGATGGACGCACGCAAACTTTAGTTCCATCTTCTGTGTAATAAATCAAGACATTGGATTTTGGAATATCATCCATTACTTTTTTCTCGTTGCTTGCAACCATTAAGCAAGTTTGCTCTTTAAAATCTTTAACTTCTGCAACTGGCGAACCAGCGATTTCTTTTGGTGGATTTTCACGGAAATTCTTCATCATTTCCTGAATTTCTTCTGCGCCTTCACGACCTTTTTTAACAACATTTATCAAGCCTTCGTAGTACATTCCGACTTCTTTATAAATGTCAATCATGTACTGATACATCGTTTTACCATTGGCTTTGCACCAAGCCGCAATTTCGCACGCCAACAAGATAGAACCGCAAGAATCTTTATCTCTAACGAAATCTCCCGTCATAAATCCGAAACTTTCTTCACCACCACAAACAAATTTTTCTTGACCTTCAAAATCGCGAATCATTTTACCAATCCATTTGAAGCCCGTTAATCCAACTTTGCAATCAACACCGAATTTCTCAGCAACATCAAAGAAAACATCAGAAGTTACAATCGTAGAACCAATAAATTCTTTACCCGTAATTTTTCCTTGTTTTTTCCATTGGTCAAGGATATAATAAGTTAAAATTGTGTTGGTTTGGTTACCATTTAACAATTCTATATTTCCATTTAAATTTCGAACGGCGATTCCTAATCTATCGCCGTCTGGATCAGTCCCAATAACGATATCACCATTGGTGATTTTCGCTAAATCCATTGCCATTTCCAAAGCTGCTGGCTCTTCAGGATTCGGAGATTCTACTGTCGGGAAATTCCCGCTCGGAATCATCTGTTCTGTTACCAAATCAACTTTTGTGAAACCCGCTTTTTTCAAAGCTTTAGGAATAGTTGTGTAAGTCGTACCGTGAATTGAAGTGAAAACAATATTCAAATTATCTCTTCCAACATTTTGATACAAAGAGTTTTCCATACAAGCATCGATGTACACATCATCTTGCTCCTCGCCTATCCACTCTATTAAATCATCATTTCCATCAAATTTTATAGCATCAAATTTAGTTGCATAAACTTCTTTGATAATATTTTCGTCATCTGGTGGAACCACTTGCGCTCCATCATTCCAATAAACCTTGTAACCGTTATATTCTGGCGGATTGTGTGATGCTGTCAACACAATTCCTGCGTTACATTTTTTATCACGAACTGTAAATGACAATTCTGGCGTTGGACGGTGATTTTTGAACAACAAAACTTTAATTCCGTTTGCTGTCAAAACATCAGCAACCAATTTTCCAAATTCTTTAGAATTGTTACGAACGTCGTACGCAATCGCAACTTTAATCTCTTGATTTGGAAATGATTGATGAAGATAATTCGCCAAACCTTGCGTAGCTTGTCCCAGTGTATATTTATTAAGACGATTAGTCCCAACGCCCATTATACCACGCATTCCGCCAGTCCCGAACTCCAATTCTCTATAAAAAGAATCTTCTAAATCTGGTGAATTGCTGTCGATAAGTTGTTGTACTTTTTCTTTAGTTTCAGTATCAAATGTATCCGTAAGCCACAATTGAGCTTTTTCTAATGTTGTCATAAAAAGTTATGTGTGTTTTTAGTTTAAATTCTTTTGCTGCATCGTTGCTTTTTCCTCAACTTTTATCTTCTTTGAAGGATTCCCGTAGTAGACTAATTTGCCTGTATTGGTGATAGTTCCTTTAATTTCTTCATCCACATTGACCTCGGTATAGTTTCCGTTTTTAGAATCCAATTCTAGACTGTTGATAAACCAATATGGCGAAATGATACTCGCAGTATCCGAAATTTTAACATAAGCTTGATCGGTTTTCCCTAGAAGATTAGCACGACTTTTTTGCGTCATATTTAACCAAGTTTTGGTAGAAATAATGCCACCTATAAATTTGGATTGATCTTTAAGCGTCAACTTAAAGTCATTGACTTTCATCTGACTAGAGATATTTAATTCTACAGAATCCGCCAATTTAACATCATCAAAAGGATGTTTTCCGTATATTGTTAAGTTATAAAAACCTGCTTTTTCGGTTGGTCTTTTTTCTTTAATGGTTAAAATTTTATTTTCAACACCGATTTCTAAATTATTAAACAAATTGGGTGTTGTCTCAACCGCCACAAAATTATGCGGACTTTCTACATAAAAAAGTCGAAATTTCCCCTTTGCATCGAGTTTTGAAAACTCTGCAAGTTCCACATCTTTAGCTTCGATATCGCCTTTTGGACTAATATTTCCACAAGAAAATAAAGTCGTTATCAGCAATAAATAAACTAGGTTTTTCATTCTTAAAATTTGAAGTTTCAAGTTAGCTTTTTTCCTAGAAATAAGGGCAAATTTTTTCAAAAAAATATCATTTAGAAATACAAAGAAAAATCACGACGATTTTTACGAAATTTTCAATTTAAAACAGAAAAAAAATTAATTTTCTTGAATTTTATTAATTGAAACAACATTCTTAAGTTTAACCTCAGAACCAGAATTCTCTAGATAAACATCAAAAAGATTATCGGTTTTATTTAATTTAAAAACAAAATAAAAATCTTTAGACTTAGATTTTTGTAATAAAGTGTTATAAAACTCCATCACCTGCATACGATCATGTAAAAAATCATAGCGAAAACCTGATTCATCCTCATAATATTGCAACTGAAGTTTTTGTGAAAACAAATTAGTTTCTAAGCTTGTTGTATTATTTTTGAAATCTGTAAACTTAAAATCATTCTGTAGAAAATCTGTTGCAAAGACAATCTTAGCATTTAGATTTTTAACATAGTCAACTATTATTCCCCAATTGGCTTGAGTTATATAGACAAACATATAATCTTCTAAAATTTTTACATCCTCGAATCGATCTCCATCACTCCTTAATAAATTAAGATTTTCGGGTATTTTCTTCCCTTGAAAAGTACCGAGAGGAAGTGTGTTTATTTTACTATCCTTCTCAAAACGACTATCGGATTTGAAGTTTCCTACTGATTCTGTCATTCCAAATCCTAGTTTTCCGTTTGGAAGAATTTTAGCTACGAAGCAAGGATCTGATTTAAGATTTTTAGTTAATTCTTTAATTTTTTGTGATGGTAATTTATTTTCAGCTTCATAAAAAGTTTCGTCTTCGTAAAAAAACCATTTTAATCTTATAGAATGAGGATATGGTTTTGTCGATGATCGAGAATATAAACTTGGACTAAATACATCTCCTAAATTATTAAAATTGGTAGCATTTTTTGGATTAAGAATTTGATATTCTGCTTGCCAAATTCCATCATATTCGTTGTCACCATAAATAAGTTGATATTCTATAATTTTGTAATGTTGATGAGCATCTTCTGTTGTCAAATATCAATACCAAACTTTTTTATCAAAGTATTTATCCTTTTTTAATTGAATAAAAAACGCCACACAAAAACCGACTAATATTAGAAATAGTCCCAGATTGACTATATTGACACGATTCCTAAACATTATTCTTATTTATTCCCACTTCCTAAACCAATTAAAAATTGGGTTACTAAAAAGTAAAACACGAAAAATATCGCCGAAAACTTAAAAGCTTTTTTAAAAAAATTGGAGTAAACAAGATCTGACTTCATCGTCAACAACCATAAAATCAAGAAAAAGAACAAGGTCATAATCGGGTTAAAATAAAACACTGATGTACGACCTAGCTCTAAATATTTGAAAAGAAATTGGTAACTAACTGCGTTAATAAATACTAGTAAAACAAAGTACAATGCTATTTGTCCGAAAACTTTATCTTCCGTTTTTGTATTATTAATCGAGTTAAATTACTTCTTCCACATTATAATTTTTGTGGTCTCTTTTGGAACGGACAATCATCTCGCCCAAAAATCCTGAAACAAATAATAAAGTTCCTAAAATCATCATTGTCAAAGCGATGTAAAACCAAGGATTTAACGCAATCAAATGACCATATACACCTTTGGAAACATCAATTAATTTGGAGATTCCTAACCAAAGTGCCGACAAAAATCCGATGATGAACATTAAAGTTCCTGCAGCGCCAAAAAAGTGCATTGGACGTCCACCAAATCGACTTACAAACCACAAGGTTACTAAATCTAGGAAACCACGAATAAATCTTTCGGTC
The DNA here is from genome assembly GCF_032062245.1 of Soonwooa sp. Lineage (NCBI taxonomy): Bacteria > Pseudomonadati > Bacteroidota > Flavobacteriia > Flavobacteriales > Weeksellaceae > Soonwooa > Soonwooa sp. The sequence goes on along the minus strand of NZ_DAMBQF010000003.1, from coordinate 124,339 downwards.
CCGAATTTTGAAGTTCCGTAAGGACGCGCTTGATGTTGTACAGGTTTTTCTGTAATTCTCTTGAAACCCGCATTGGCAGCCAACACTGGAATATAACGGTGCATATCGCCGTACACATCAATAGATTTTACTACACGTTTTTTATAGGCTTTCAATCCACAATTAAAATCGTGAAGATGAACACCAGACAACTTACGAGCCGCACCATTAAAGAGTTTTGATGGAAGATTTTTCGTCATAACGTTGTCAAAACGCTTTTTCTTCCAACCCGATACGATGTCGTAATCTTCTTTGGTAACCATGTCATACAACTCAGGAATTTCTTCTGGAAAATCTTGTAAGTCCGCATCCATCGTTATCACAACATCGCCTTGCGCTTTCTCGAAAGCCGCATGCAAAGCTTGAGATTTTCCATAGTTTTTGGAAAATTTAATCCCATGTACTTGCGGATGTTGCACTTTTAGATTTTCTATAATGCTCCAAGAAAGATCCGTACTACCATCATCGACAAACCAAACATCATAACTTAATTGATGTTGCTTACACACAGCATCAATACGGTTAAAAAGCTCTTCGATGGATTCTTCTTCGTTGAGAAGTGGAATAATTATAGAAAGATTCATTAATTAAATTTAGGTAAAAATAAGATTATTCGTAGCGTTTTTTGTTTTTCAAAAAGGCAGCAATAATAATCGACAAAAGTAAATAAAATAATAAAATGCCGGCAAAAAGTTTTCCTAAAAATTCGAAAGAGAAATAGTTACGTTTTTCCTTTAAAGCTATTTCGCGCGCTTCTTTCGCTTCTTTATAATTCTTTTCTAACTCAACAACGACATTGGCATCTTTGTGGTTAGCTGCATCAATTTTTTGTTTTTGATAAGCTTCTTCAAGATTAGTAAGCTCAGTTTGTACGTATTGATAATTTAGTAAATCACGTGCATTTTTATCCACATAATTTAGGAATCCGAACATTGTCACCATCGATAAAAACCCGCCAACAAAAAGCGTTAAAAACGATTGCTTAAAAGCTTGAGGATAAGTAATTTGAGTTCCTTTTCGCAACCAATATGTTGATAAGAAAGCGGCGATACCGTAAAGAAAAGTTAAACCAAACGCATTGATTTTCATACTAATATCCCAATAATTAGGACCAGCAAAAAAATAATAAACACCAAAGAATAACAACATCGTTACTCCGTATAAACCAAGACCAATAACTACTGGATTTTTCGTCATAATTTTCTAAAATGTGGGAAGATTATCTCTATCAAACTTCATTTTTGTCATTTTAAAAACCGATTTTTTTTATTAAATGACAAAATTTTTAAAATTTTCAAGATTTTTTCAAATTAAAAATCAAGCTATTAGACTAATTAACGCCTATAAATTCTCATTTTCTTGAGAAGACTCTTCCAAATTCATAAATAATTTCTATATTTGCACTGGCAAGTCCTACACAACCAGCTCCTGAGAATCCTCCAGGGTGGGAACGCAGCAAAGGTAATCGGTTGTAGCGGTGTGATGTAGGTAGCTTGCCATTTTTTGTGTCTATATGTTTCGTAATTTTATTTAAAAACTGAAGCATTAAATCCTCCAAAATCTCTGAATATTCTAATTTTACTTTATTTAAAATCAAACTATTAGCTGAATTTTTCAAAACTTAAAGCTTCAATTTATTTTAATTAAAATTCAAATTCCTCACCTAATTCTGGTAAACTGAATTCGATGCCTGCGTCTGCAAAATGTTTCTTTGCATTATCATGATTAATTTTGATTGGCTCAAACGTATCAAAATGACAACCGATAACTTTTGGCGTCAACAATAATTCTTTCGCCGCAAAAGCTGCTTTGCGAGGACACATCGTATAATGACGACCAATGGGAAGAATCGAAACATCTAGCTTTCCAAAAACTTTTGGGAAAATAGCCATCTCTGCAGAAACGCCCGTATCACCTGCTAAATAAAGATTTTTACCTGGCAAACGGAAAATATATCCTGCCGCTTCACCCCCGTAAGTTCCGTCCGGAAAAGAGCTTGTATGGCTTGCTGGCACCATGGAAATTTTAAGATCGTCAATTTTTGCAGAACCACCGAAATTGATGTCAATATTGTTCGCATGTTTGAAGTAGCCACAAATTTCTGGTTGCCCAATAACGGTCGCATCTGGATAGTTTGCCAATACCTCCGCGACATCTGCCGTATGATCGCCGTGTGCATGCGTAATCAACACATAATCAATTTTTTGCGCTGTAATATCGAATCCTGTTTTATCCTTTTGAAAGTTGTAAAAAGGATCACTCAAAATCGTTTTTCCGTTATGGATGAACAAAAAGCAATTTTGTCCTAAGAATTTTATTTTCATTTTTTAATTTTAAAATTTAATTATACTTATTCAGCTGGGAATTTATCTTCGATAAGATTTAATTTAATCCCATGTTCTAACCAAGCTTTACAACCATCCAAAACCGTTGTAAAACCGCCCGTATTATCATTAACGACTTTAGCTAAGTCATCGCCAGTTTGCGGATAATCATAACTTTTGATGATTACTAAAGTTCCGTTTTTCATCTCTTGAAACTCGTAATCGACATTGGTTGCAGGATTTCCCCACAAAGTTTCGATTTTTTGATTTGGAACAATCTTCAAAGTTTGTACTTCTGATGACACATTATACATTTCCCAAGTCCAAGTTGTCGTAGTCCCTTCTTCCAGCTTTCCACTCGATTTTGTAAACCAAAACTTGGTTGTTATTTCAGGATTTACAAATGCTTCAAAAACCTCAGCAATAGGCTTTCTGATTAACATTTGACATTGTACAAAAATTGGATGTTCCATATATCTTGTTTTAAAAAAGATTAAGTCCTGCAGCGGTTAAAACCGCCATCATAAAGGTTAAAATCCCAACTTGTTTCAGAAAAGGATCCAACTCGCGGTTTTCTTTAATTTGCATAATCTTGCGTCGAAGTCCAGCAAATGGAAACAACAAAATCATTACAATAAATGCGTAATATTTGCCTTGCGCTTGTAATTGGTTAATCATTAAAAAAGTCAAAACCAACAAAATAGGAAGTTGTAACAACACCATTTCGTAGATCATAGCATTTTTGTAACCAAGTTTCAGAGCCAAAGTTTTTTTGCCAGAAGCTTCGTCGTTTTGCATATCGCGCATGTTGTTAAGATTAAGCACCGCTGCACTCAAAAGACCAACGGCCGCAGCAGGAAGCAAAACATCCCAACTAAAAGTTTTAGCAAACAAAAAATAACTTCCGCAAACCGACACCAAACCGAAAAAGACAAACACGAAGATATCGCCCAAGCCCATGTATCCGTAAGGTTTCTTGCCAACTGTATAACCAATCGCTGCCAAAATACAGGCTACGCCCAAACCAATGAAAATATAAAATTCATTCATATAATTTGGGATAAATGCCACATACAACAAGGCAAAGGTCGCAACAAATGACAAAATTGAAAGCAGAATAACGGCGTTTTTCATTTGTTTGGCTGTTATCTTCCCCGAAGCCACTGCTCTAGCCTCCGCTTCGTTGATTCTCAATTTATCAGTTCCTTTTACGCCATCACCATAATCGTTAGCGTAGTTAGAAAGAATTTGATACAGCAACGTCACCAAAAGCGCCAATGCAAAAATCTTCCAATCCCAAAAACCACCATCTTCCTTCAATCGCCATTTAGCAATAAAAGATCCCATGATAATTCCACTCAAAGAAAGTGGTAAAGTTCGCAGACGCGCTGCTTGTATCCAGTCAATCATTCTTTTTGATTTTAGATTTTAGATTTCAAATTTTAGATTTAATGTTTAGATTATTTCTAAATTTTGATTTCTAATTTCTACTTTACGAAATCCATTGGTCGTCGCCAAAGTTTGGTTTTCTCTTTTCTAAGAAAGCATTACGGCCTTCGATGGCTTCGTCGGTCATATAAGCCAAACGCGTTGCTTCACCTGCAAAAACCTGTTGTCCTACCATGCCATCGTCTGTTAAATTCATAGCGAACTTCAACATTCTGATTGACATTGGTGATTTTCCAAGAATCTCTTGCGCCCATTCGTAAGCGGTATCTTCAAGTTCTGCGTGTGGAATAACGGCATTAACCATTCCCATTTCGAAAGCTTCTTGCGCAGAATAATTTCTTCCCAAAAAGAAAATTTCTCGCGCTTTTTTCTGCCCCACCATTTTTGCTAAATAAGCAGAACCATAACCACCATCAAAACTTGTTACATCAGCATCCGTCTGTTTAAAAATCGCGTGCTCTTTACTTGCCAACGTCAAGTCACAAACCACATGAAGTGAATGTCCGCCACCAACAGCCCAACCAGGAACAACTGCAATAACCACTTTTGGCATAAAACGAATCAAACGCTGAACTTCCAAAATATTAAGACGATGTCTTCCGTCTTCCCCAACATAACCTTTTTGACCACGCGCTTTTTGGTCGCCACCACTACAAAATGCCCAACCGCCATCTTTAGAACTTGGACCTTCGCCAGACAACAACACAACGCCTATCGATGGATCTTCCGAAGCATCAAAAAAAGCATCATATAATTCTGAAGTTGTTTTGGGACGAAAAGCATTTCTAACTTCTGGTCTATTAAAGGCGATTCTCGCAACGCCACCACATTTTTTGTACGTGATATCGTCGTATTCTTTAACTGTTTTCCAGTCTATCATTTTAATAAAATTTGGCGTAAAGATAAGGCTATAATGACAATTATTAAAATCTTAAAATTATTAATTCTCGAAAACAATTTTATTTCTATTTTTAGAAGTTAAAATCAGGATTATTGAGATATAGATTAACAAAACACCAATCCTGCTTTAGTTCGAAATGAATTTTATGAAAAAGAAAAATATTTTGTACGCAGCGCCAATCGTTTTGGTGATTATTTTTAGTCTTATTAATTCATATTTTACAAGTGGAAAAATTAATAAACATCCAAAATATACTACTGCAATTCTTGTTAATGAATATTTAGCACGTAGGTTAACTACTTTTGATTATAATTACAGCATTAATGGAATTAAGTATACCAATGCAGTTAGTTCTAACAAAGTAGAAATTGGAGAAAAATATCTTGTTGTTTATGATTCTCTAAATCCTAAAAACTGTGCTTTACTGCTAATCTATCCTATTGAAAAAGATTATGAACCCGCAAGTAATGGCTGGAAGTACAATGAAGTTCCATTTAAAATAGACACTGTATTAATACAAAAATATGTGAAAAATTATAAGTAATTATGAAGAAAGAGAAACTTTTGGACAGGTTACAAATATCTAGCAGTATATGATTCTCTAAATCCGAACTTTGCAATATTGTTACAAATTAACATTACAGATTTTAAGTTTCCTTCTCCTAGAAATGGTTGGAAGTTAAAAGAAATTCCTTTTCCTGTAGATAGCTTACGAATAAAAAAGATGTTGGAATAAATTTTCAAAAAAAAATTAAGCGCCTTCAACAGATGTCGAAAGGCGCTTTACAATATAATAATTGTGATTGGTCGGTGTTGATTATTTCACGACTTTAATAGCACTTGCTAAAAAGCGTGTTTCTGTTTTTGGATCTTTGATAGCATCAATCTCCGATTGTGGTTTTTTAGCATCTTCAGCGTAATGTTTCAGCTCGTTAACGGAAGTTGTTTTGCTTTCTGCATTGCCTTCTAGCACAACATTTTTCCCAACTAAAGCCATCGGTACAAAGAAACCATAATCTTTCATTTTAACAAAGAAATCTTTACCATCATCCGTTTTTAGTTTTACCCAACATCCTTTTTTAGGACAAACTTCGGTAACTGTACCTTTAACAGCAACGTTTTCAACTTTTGCTTCTTTCGTTAATTTTTTATTTAAATCTTTAACTGTAATTGCTTTTTTCGCCACAGTCATTTCTACGTCTTTTCCGTAATACTCACCAACTTTTGCTTCACCAGCTGGTGGACCAGATTGTGCGAAAGTGATAACACCAATCCCTAATCCTAATAAAAATAACAAGTTTTTCATGCTAATGTTAAATTTTTGTAAATGTAATAAAAATTATTTTGAAACAGACTTATCCAGCTTTTTATTTTTCAACCAATAAGACGTCGCCTCGTATGTAGCCACAGTTTCATTCTTTAATTGCTCGTCAATTGTCGTTCTCGGAACTTCATCAAAATACGGATTATAGATTGCTGAGATGTTATTTTTTTGAGGTTTTAGATCATATTGTTTCACCTTTTTTGTTGGTGAAATAATCGTCAAAATATTATCTTTTATTAAACCTAAATCTTGATAAGTCGCAATATAAGCACGCGGCTGATAATTGGTTTTAAAAATATCTTGACCTAAAAACTGACTTTCATAATTGAAATTCATCAAACCAAACAAAGTCGGCATCACATCAATCTGCGACATCAAAGTGCTCACCTCTTTTGGCTGTACAAGACCTTCGGAAAAAATAAGTGCTGGGATTCTGTATTTATCCATCGGCAATTCGGTTTTACCAGCAGACGATGCACAATGATCGGACACGATTACAAAAATTGTATTCTTATACCAATCTTGTTTTTTCGCCATTTCGAAAAACTTCTTAATCGAGTAATCGGTGTATTTAACGCCACCTTCACGCGATTTTGCATTTCCAGGAATGTCGATTCGTCCATCTGGATAGGTAAAAGGTCGATGGTTACTAACTGTCATCCAATGGTTAAAGAAGGGTTTTCCAGTTTTAGCTTCGGCATTCATCGTTTCGATCGCTTTTTTCGCCATATCCTCATCACTAACGCCCCATATGTTAGCAAAAGTAATTTCTTCAGGTTTAAAAGCTGCTCTGTCAACAATATCATAACCATTTCCGCCAAAGAAATCTTTCATATTATCAAAATAAGAATCGCCGCCGTACAAGTATTTAACTTGATAACCTTTCGATTTGAAAACCGATCCCGTCGTAAATTTATTCTTGTTATCTTCACGTTTAACAACACTTTCTCCAGCAGTTGGCGGAATACAAAGCGTTAAAGCTTCCAAACCGCGAACAGTACGATTTCCTGTTGCATAAAGATTGGTAAACATCATACTTTTGGTTGCTAAACTATCCAAAAACGGTGTGATATTTTGCTCGTTTCCGTAATGTTTTAAGAAATCTGCAGAAAGACTTTCAATGGAAATTAGAACCACATTTTTACGAATTTCCGCCGAATCACCCGCAACTGGACGACGCAATTCTGATGGTTGATATTGACTTAAAAATTGTTTTTCCGCTTGTTCTATTCCTAAGCTTGGATAGAATTTAACAAAATCCAACTCTTTGGTATTAAATGCAGTATAGAATTTCTCCAAACCATTGCTTTTAATTTCTTCCGAAAAAGTATTTTGATAATGTATTTTTTTAAGCTGCCCAATCGCAAACAAACTCAATCCAAATAACACTACATAAGCTATAACAAAGATTATTTTTTGTATAAAATTTGGAAGTGTTAGCAGCTCTGATTTTGTTTTTTTATAAATGAAAATCGTAACGCCAATTGCAATTGCAATAATCACCGAAAACAACGGAACAACTGGATAAGATTCCATAATATTACCGATAACTTCGTTGGTATAGATTAAATAATCAACCGCGATAAAGTTGTAACGAACCCCAAATTCATTCCAGAAAAAATATTCGCTCACCGCATTTTGAATGATTAAAAACACATATAAAAACAGCGTAATGAAATATAAAATATTTCTAAATCTTTGTCTTTGATTCGGAACAAATAACAACAATCCGAACAGACTCGTTTTTAAACCAACAAAAATTAACGCAATCTCTGCGACAGAACCGCCATATTGTTTAAAAATATTATTTGGGACAAAGGCGATATACAATGCAAAAGCCAATAACAATCCGAAAATAATGTAACCCCAAGGTTTGTTGTATTTCGAATTGGATAAAAACAAAAAGTAAATCACCAAAAATACCGACGCAATACTAAAAATAAAAATATCGCTAATTGCGCCAACTAACAAAATCCCCAAGCTTTCGAAAAAGCCAAAACTACTGGTTGTTATTGGATGAAAAAAGAAAACCAATCTCAACAAAAATGAAATTAGCAAGTAAAAGCCGCCTAAATAAAAATAGGCTTTTAGTTTTTTGAAGTCCATAATTCGGTTTATAGTTGCTATTTTTTGCGCCCGCAAGTTAAGATTTTATAAATTATTAAAAATATTTAAACTAAAATGTAACAAACTTGCCGTTTCGATTGTCTAACTATTATAACATTACAAATTATATCACTATGAAAACAAATAAAATCTGTGCTATCTTATTAGGTTTAAGCCTTACATTAAGCGCTTGCAGTTACTCAAAATCTAATGGCGAAACCGAATTTACAATTGGAGGTTTTAACATGGGAAGTAATGAAGGCAAAGGCGCTTTGACTGACAAAACTTATACTTTTGATTTTGATGAAATAAAATCTTCTAATGCTTTGGACGTTGAAGTGGTAAAATCTAACACCGAAAAAATTGTTGTTAACGCACCATCGGATATTATCGACCAAATCGAAGTTGTACAACAAGGCTCAGCTGCAGTTATTCGTATTGCGAGAGGCGTTAGAAATGTTTCTACCAATCGCGTTAAGGTGAAAGTCTATGCTAAAGATTTTAACAAATTATCAGCTTCGTCAAGTTCGACAATTACCGTAGCAGACGATTTTAAATCGAATGGATTTCTCCTAAATGCATCTAGCTCGTCAACTATTAAAGGGACTTTCGATGCACCTTCTATCAATATCCAAGCAAATAGCAGCGCAGATATTGTGGCAAATATTATGTCAAAAGATATTATTGCACAAGTTTCTTCCTCGGGAACTATAAGCCTAAAAGGTCGTTCGGAAAGTATTAATGCTCAGGCTTCATCATCAGGAGATGTGGAAGGTGCAGAATTTACAGCAGATTCGGCCATGTTACAAGCCTCATCATCAGGTGGAATAAAAATAGGCGTTAGAAATTCGGTATCGGGAAGTGCATCTTCTAGCGCTGATATTGTTGTCCTAAAACGAGGGAATCTAGAAAGTAAAAATATAAAAGAAAGCAGCTCGGGTTCTGTCACTATTAAATAAAACTAATTTTTTGTCCTATTTGTACCGTTTGGCATACAATTGTATGTTTAGACTTTAACTTCTAAAAACTAGAAGCATCTAAACTATACGAACTAGAAAAGAATAAAAATGAAAAAATTATTAGAAAAGACAACTTTGGTGGGGCTTTCATTATTCACATTTGGATTGTCTTTTGCGCAAAAAATTGACCAAAAATCACAAAGCATTTTGGATGCTGTAACATCTAATTATAAGAGCAAAAAAAACACGTACTTCAAATTCACTTATGGTTCAGGTTCTGGAAAAGTAACCAAAGCCGAAACTGGGATCTTCTATTCTAGCAATGATAAATACAAGTTAAAAATCATGGGAATAGAACAGATTTTTGATGGTAGCAAAGTATACAACATCAACGATTCTGACAAAGAAGTTACGATTGCAAAACCAAATGATAGCGATGTGATGTTTTCGCCGCTTAGTTATTTAGAATCTTATAAAAAAGACTATAATGTAACCTATGTTGGCAAAAGAACTGTTAACGGAAAATCTTTGGATTATATCAAGATGACGCCTGTTAAAGAAAATGGTCTATCACAAGTTAATCTTTATGTTAACAGCGCCCAAAACAAATTGGTAAAACTGGAACAAATCGCCACTAACAACCAATTAGCAACGATTAGCATTAGCGATTATAAAGAAAATCAAAACTTATCTTCTAATGTTTTTAGCTTCGATAAAGCGAAGTATGCTAAATATTTAATCACAGAACTTTAATCTTATCATTAAAGCTTAAATATAAAAAGTCATAATGTCTTTCGCATTATGACTTTTTTGCTGTATTTTTGACGTCAAATTAGATAATTTTTCCATTTGAAAAAGTTAGACAAATATATCATTAAAACCTTTTTCGGGCCATTTTTCTTTATATTCAGTGTCCTGTTTTTCATCTTCATTGTCAACATCATTTGGGTGCAGATGTCGCAATTCACGGGTAAAGGGCTGACTTATTGGGAGATTATTAAATTTTTGTTCTACATGAGCGCCAATGTCGTGTCGATGGTTTTACCATTAACGATTTTGTTATCTGCCATTATGACCTTTGGGGATTTTGGAGAACGTTATGAGCTCGCTGCGATGAAAGCTGCTGGTATTAGCTTGACGCGAGTTATGGCACCACTTTTTATCACAGTAACTATGATGTCCTTTGTCCTATTTTTGTTTTCAAATAACGTCATACCCGACTTCCAACGGAAAGCTAAAAATATGTTGTTTAACATTGTTTCTAGTAAACCTGCTCTTAATTTTACCCCAGGCGTTTTCATCGATCAAATCTCTGGATATTCTGTAAAGTTTGATAAAATATCGGGAGAAAATAAGGAAAATTTAGAAGGAGTTTTTCTTCACAAAAATTCAAATTCTTACGAAAACCAACAAACGATTATTGCTAAAAAAGGTCGTTTTGCAAAAGCACCAGATCCTAATTATTTAAAATTAATCTTATACAGCGGTTACATCTACGAAGACGATATCGCCAACAAAGCTTATAATGAAAGGTTAAATCAGCCCAATCAGTCCATTAAATTTGATTCATTAGCTTTCCACATCGACATTAGTGATCTTATCAACAAAGCCATCGAAAGTGAGAAAATTACGGATGATTATCGTTTTCAAAACTATTTTGAAGTCAACGAAACCTTAGCAAAAACTGATGAAAACAACAAAGTTAGCATCAATAGTATATCGAATCAGTCGATGATGACGGTCAATGCTTATGTTCAATATTTAGATAATCCACATAATAAAACCAAGGTTGATCCAACGCCAAACTTTACAGGTGAAGATCTCGCTGCGGACAAAAAAATGGAAGTCTTTTACAATGCTTACGTAAGACTTAACAATCTAAAAGACAGCAACAAACAATCGCAAGAGCAAATCTTGGAAATGAAAAAATACAAGAATAAAATAGTCATTTACCAACAGAGAATCCTTTCTTATTCAGTGACTTGTATTATTTTCTTCATGATTGGTGCGAGTCTCGGATCCATTATCCGAAAAGGCGGAATGGGACTTCCCGTCGTTATTGCGATTATCATTTTCATTATTTTCTACGTCATTAATTTGAGTGTCGAAAACTTATCTTGGAAAGGACAACTCGATCCTTATTTGGCAACTTGGGCACCTAATATGATTTTGTTCCCGTTTGCTATTTGGTTGACATACAAAGCTTTAACAGACTCTCAACTATTTGACATTGAGAAATATCGAACTTTGTTAAAACCAATCACGAAAAGATTTACAAAAACTAAAGAACACAAACGTTATCAATAATATGGAATTCTCGCTGCAATCTCGATTAGAAAACGATTTTTTGATTTTGGAACCACTTCAAAAAGAAGATTTCGAAGCTTTATATAAAGTTGCATCCGAAAAGGAAGTTTGGGCGCAACATCCCAATCCTGACCGTTATAAAATAGAAGTTTTCCAAAATTTTTTCGAAGGTGCCATAAAAAGCGGAGGTGCGTTCAAAATTTATGATAAAAAATCTGGCGAATTAGCAGGAAGTTCGCGCTTTTACGATTACAATGAAGCTGACAGTAGTATCTTAATTGGTTACACTTTTTATGGAACTAAGTTTTGGGGAACTGGACTTAATCACAAAGCGAAACGCATGATGATGGACTATATTTTCCAATATGTTGATAAAGTTATTTTCCACATTGGCGCAGAAAATTTACGTTCTCAAATTTCTATTTCGCGTCTCGGTGCCGAAAAAATTGACGAACAATTGGTTGAATATTTCGGAGAAAGTCCAAAATTAAATTTCATTTATCAAATTAAAAAAGAGAATTATCAGAAATAATTTTCATTTTTAAAATACTCAATTACAACAACTTACAATTTAATTTAAAAATAATTTCATTTTTGATGTAACAGGAAATCCTTCTGCTTTATTATACCTATAAAATTAGTGTTATGAAAAAAGCAAGTTTCTTGTTAATCAATTTAATCGGCATTTTTACTTTTAGACAAAAAATCGAAGGCAAAATAACTGATACCAACAATACCAATCTTTCGTACGTTGAAATTGTGGCAACACAAAAGGATAAAAAATATTCCAGTATTAGTACCGAAAATGGAAATTTTGCTCTGCAACTTCCCGAAAACGGAACTTACAAACTAGAAATTTTTAAAGACCAAAAAAGTATTTTCAATGAAGAAATCCAAGTGCAAGGGACACTTCTTAAAAATATACAAACAACATCGCAACCCACAGCAGAAAAGCAAATCGAAGGCGTAACTGTTGTTGCAACAAGTAAAAAATTGGTAGAGCGAAAAGTTGATCGCTTGGTTTTTAATGTAGAAAATTCTGTAGCGTCGCAAGGTGTTGACGCTGTCGAAGCTTTGTCCCAAACGCCAATGTTGCGCACAACCGACGACGCCATAAGCATTGCGGGGAAAAGCAGCGTTGCAATTATGATCAACGACCGACTTGTGAATTTGTCAGGTGAAGAATTGATCAATTATCTTAAAAATCTACGTTCTGATGACATTGCAAAAATCGAAGTGATTACGACGCCACCTGCAAAATATGCTGCTGAAGGCAAAAGTGGCCTTATCAATATTGTACTCAAGAAAAATACAAATATTGGTTGGAATGCATCTTTGCAAACTTCGGGAAGCGTGAGTTCTGTCACAAGTTGGCGCGATGGTGCAACTTTTAATTACCAAGGCAAAAAACTTTCGGTGTCGACATCTGGAAGTATGGGCGAAAATATTTGGAAGCAAAAAAACTATAATTATAGCATTGGTGAAGATCAATATTGGAATTCGGATGGAAGTTATTGGGGAAATTATCGTTACAAAAATGCCAACATAAAAACGGAATACAAACTCAATGACAAAAATTTAATAGGTTTTAATTATAATTACTCATTTTCAAATCCTTACAACATTAGCAAAAAATAATGTTAGAACTTTACAAAACGGAACTTCGACTGAATTTGTATCGCAAAATGTCAACCACAATCATAACAATAATCATTACGCAACAGCTTTCTACGATATCAAATTGGACAGTTTAGGCAGTAAATTAAGTTTTTCTGGAAATTTAATCTCCAATAAATTGGCGTTGATTAACAATGTTTCAACCTTACAAAACACAGAAAAAAAAGCTGTTAACTACAACGATAACTTGTACAATGTTTACTCTAGACAAGTCGATCTTGAAAAGAATTTTTCGAAAATTAAAACCGAATCAGGTCTTAAATATACCATGTTTAAAAATGAATCTACAGCTCAGTTTTTTGATATTGAAAATGAACAAACACAGTTAAATCCTCTGCGAAGCAACGCCTTTATTTATCATGAAAAAAATTATGCAGCTTATGTGTCATCAAGTTTTAAAATAGCTGAAAAATGGGATGCAAAATTAGGACTTAGATACGAACATACAGAGTTGGATGGGACTGCAAAATCTGACGGAGCAATGGTTAAATCGTCTTATGGGAAATTCTTCCCAACGGTTTATTTTAGCTACAAAGCGAACGATAACAACACGATGTCGCTTAACTATTCGCGTAGAATTCGTCGTCCGTATTTTGGAAATCTTAGTCCTTCAAAAGTCTACACTTCAGACTATGAATATTATGTAGGAAATCAGTTTTTGAAGCCTTCTTTCTCGGACAATGTGGAATTGAGTTATGTTTTAAAAAATAACTTTACGACAACGCTTTACTTCACACATACATCCGCTTCTTGGGGTAGAATTCAGAAGATTGAAAACGGAAACAAAATCACGAAAACCGAGAATTTCTTTACCGAAAATCAAACTGGGATGAGTCTTAACTACAGCTTTAACAAATTACGTTGGTTGGAGTCAAATGTATTCTTAACGGGCTTCTACAACCAATCTACGAGTACCAGATCCGATGTCAATATTTTCCCAGCAAGTTTTGGCGCCAACCTTAATATCAACAATAGTTTCTATTTAAGAAAGGATAAAAACTTAGCATTTACGCTTGGTTATTGGATGGATTTGCCAAGCAAACAAGGCAATTCGGATATTAATTTCAGTAATAATCTTTATGCAGGTTTAAAACTAAATTTACTATATAAGAATCTTATGATCACCTTGAGTGTTAATGATATTTTTAACACACAAACTTACAAAGGCCGCGAAACGTACTCGAATTTCACATCGAATTTCAAATACAAAGGTCTTTCGTAAAGCGCCAACCTTTCGTTGACTTACAAGTTTGGAAATAACAACATAAAAGGCGCAACCAACCAAACCAAATTTGAGGAACAAAGTCGCGTTGGCGGTTAAGAATTTATTTAATATTTACTCAAAAAAAATCGGCAGTCTCATTGGGAACTGCCGATTTTGATTTATTTAAAAATTAATATTTCTACGCCTTCTTCATCTTTTTTACGATAGTTTGAATTAAAGTAATTACCGCAACCATCGCAGTTCCGACAATAATACCAAGTCCAGCTTCATTTATAATATCCGGAATATGAGGAAGATAATCATGAAGATGATCTATATTATGCATAAAAATTCCGCCAGAAACCAGTAACAATGCAATCGTCCCAACAACGCCCAAAACTTTAATAACAATCGGAAGAAGTTTCACTAAAAAATGTCCAATTTTTGAGAAAATTCCGCGGTCGTTAGATTTATCAATCAATCTAAAACCTGCGTCATCCATCCTAACAATTAGCGCAACAATCCCGTAAACACCTACTGTTGCTAAAACTGATACGACGCAAACGGTTACAATTTGGATATTAAGAGGTTGCTTAAGAACCGTTCCCAAAGCAATAATCACAATCTCGATGGACAAAATAAAATCGGTTGTAATCGCAGCTTTTACTTTTGCTTTTTCCTGTTGTTCAGGAAGTTGATGCTCGAGAACTTCAGTAATATTATTATCCGTTTGCTCGATTTCTTTTTTATGAAACAAAAAATGGAAAATCTTTTCCATGCCTTCGAATGCTAAATAACAGCCCCCCGCAATCAAAACATATTTAATAATAACTGGGAAAAAAGCGTTTAGCAACAACGCAATCGGAACGATTATTAACTTATTAAGGAACGAACCTTTCGTAATCGCCCACAACACAGGAATCTCGCGCGAAGACTGAAATCCTGTTGCTTTTTCGGCATTTACTGCGAGGTCGTCCCCCAAAATACCAGCGGTTTTTTGAGTTGCGACTTTACTCGCTACTGCGACATCGTCCATTAACGCTGCCAAATCATCTAAAAGTGCAAAAATGCCTGAAGCCATAAATTATTGTAAATTTTGTTGAACAAAAATATCAAAAGCTTAGAAAATATTAAACTTTGAATTGCATTTTTTTCTAAAAATTAATTCAAATTGCGGATGGCTGCAACAAATTCTTCAATTGCTTCGTCCGTCGTTGCCCATGAACAAATCAAACGTATCGCTGCGAAGTCTGTATCTATTTCTTTCCAAACATAAAAATCAAATTGGGTTTGCAAAACTTCAATATCTTCCTTTTTAAGAATCGGAAATATTTGATTACTCGACGAATCTGTCAAAAATTCTGTCCCAACTTCAACAAAAGCATTTTTAAGTTTTTGAGTTTGACGATTGGCGTTTTCTCCAAGTTTTAAAAACAAATCTTCTTTCAACAATTCTAAAAACTGAATGCCCAACAATCGTCCTTTTGCCAACATCGCACCTTTTTGTTTGATGAAATAAGGAAAATCTTCACACAATTTTTCGTTATTAAAAATAATAGCTTCACCGATTAACGCTCCATTTTTTGTTCCACCAAAATAAAAAACATCCGAATTTTTAGCGATAATTTCTAAACTTAAATTAGCTTCTGGAATCGCAATAGCTTGTGACAATCTTGCGCCATCAATGAAAAACAAGAGATTTTTTGACTTACAGAATCGATATAAATTCTCCAATTCGGATTTAGAATAATGTGTCCCAACTTCTGTCGTGTTCGAGATATAAACCAATTTTGGTCGGACTTGATGCGGAATATTTTGATGCGTGTCCAATACTTTTTGGATCGCATCTGTCGTTATTTTTCCATTGTCAGTTGGTATCAAATTAATCTTATGACCAACTGCTTCGATAGCGCCAGTTTCGTTGGATTCGATGTGACCAGTTTGCGCCGCGATAACGCTTTCAAAAGGTTTTAACAAAGAAGAAATCACCAACAGATTAGCTTGTGTCCCACCACTTACAAAAAAAATACCTGCTTTTTCATTTTTAATTTTTGATCGAAAAATAGCAGCAGCTTGCTTGCAATAATCGTCATGTCCGTAACCCAATTGCTGCATCGAATTAGTATCCACCAAAGCTTGCAAAATATTAGGATGACAAGCTTCTGTATAATCATTTTTAAAAGAATATTTCATTTAGAATCAATCAATTATATTTTACTTCGAGACCATTCGCTCCAAGAACCAACATAAAGATTTGGTATCTCGTAACCACCTTCACTCATCGCCAACAAGGTGTGACAAGCCGTTACACCAGAACCGCAGTGCACAATAATTTGATTTTTAGAATGTTGATTAAAAATTTCCTCATATTTTTTATGAAGTTGTTCTGATGTTTTGAAGTTTCCGTTATCGTCAAGATTCTCAGAAAACGGAATATTAATAGCGTTTGGGATATGACCAGCAACCAAATCGATTGGTTCTGTAATCCCAGCAAATCTTTGGTTTTCGCGAACATCAATAATCACAAAATCATTGTCTTCCGTTGCCTTTTCAACTTCATCAATTTTTATTGTTGGCAAAATCCAATCAGAACTTGGATAATTTTCTTTTTCATATTTAAAATCGCCAGAATCTGTTTCAATATTGTTGGCTTTCGCATTTTGAAGTCCACCATCCAAAACTTGTACTTTCTCGTGACCAAGTGCTTTTAGCATCCACCAAAATCTCGCTGCAGCATTGCCTCCATTTTTATCATCATAAATTACAACATGCGAATTTGGGTTTATTCCTAAATTTCCTAAAGTGTCCGCAAATTTTTCTGAGCTCGGCAATGGATGTCGTCCACCATTTTTGAAATCACCAATCTCAGCCAAATCAGTATCCAAACTTACATAAGCTGCATTTGTGAGATGCTCATTTTTGTAATTTTCAACAGCATTTGATCCTGTTCTCACATCATAAATTCGAATGTCAGGATTGTTTTTTATTTTAATAAAATCTTGAAGTCTTAGGATGGGTTTCATTTTTAAAATTTTTATGAAACTAAGGTACTTAATAATTCTTGGGAATCGCATATTTATCATTATAAAATCGTGGATAATTTCGATTAAAAATTTCGGTGAGCAGTTATTTTTCTTTAGTTTTGTATAACATAAAAAGTAATTATGAGTAGCCCTACAGAACGCATTCTTGTGACTGGTGCTTTGGGACAAATCGGCACCGAATTAACATTAAAATTGGTAGAACTTTACGGTAAAGAAAATGTGTTTGCATCTGGCCTTGACAAGTGGAAAGAAGGCATTACAGAAGCTGGACATTACGAAAGATTGGACGTTAGCAATTTTGACGCGATGACCAACTTTATCAAAGAACATCATATAACAACAGTTTATCATTTGGCTTCCCTACTTTCTGGCACGTCGGAAAAGCAACCTCTTTTCGCTTGGAAGCTTAATCTAGAGCCACTTCTTCACCTTTGCGAATTGGCAAAACAAGGTGTAATTAGCAAAATATTTTGGCCAAGTTCTATCGCTGTTTTTGGGAAAGGACTTCCTAAAGAAAATGTTGGACAAGAAGTTGTGCTTAACCCTTCAACAGTCTACGGAATCTCAAAAATGGCGGGTGAAAAATGGTGCGAATATTATTTTGATAAATATGGTGTTGATGTGAGAAGTATCCGTTATCCTGGTCTTATCTCTTGGAAAGCGCCTGCTGGTGGAGGAACAACAGATTATGCAGTAGAGATTTTTTATGAAGCTGTAGAAAATGGTAACTACACAAGCTTCATCAAAGAAGATACAAAAATGCCAATGTTGTACATGGATGACGCCATTAATGCAACGATTAAATTGATGACTGCGCCAAAAGATGATGTGAAAGTTAGAACGTCTTACAATCTTGGAGGCATGAGCTTTAATCCTAAAGAATTGGCTGAAGAAATCACAAAAATCATTCCTAATTTCACGATTAAATATGAGCCAGATTTCCGTCAAGCGATTGCTGACTCTTGGCCAGCAAGCATTGACGATTCTGTTGCAAAACAAGATTGGGGACTTAGCTACGATTTTGATATCAAAAAAATGTCGGAAGACATGATTAAAAATCTAAAAATAAAATTGGCTAAATAGTCATAAAAATATGTTCTGGAGATGCTGTTATTGAGTTTCAATCTTACAATTCCTTTTGGGGAAGATCGTGCGGATCCGAATTTGGACGACGAAACTTTGATAGCATCTTTGGAACAAAACCTTGAGATTATTCTTCAAAATCTTGAGATCTATTCCATTTTAGTGACTTTTTTTGTCGAAGTTAAAATAGCTGAACGACTTAGCAAAACTTTAAAAAAGTTAGTTTCTGCAGGTCACGAAGTCGCCTTGTACAACATTTCGTCCTCCGTTGCAGATATCGAAATTGTCAAAAATAATCTCGAAGATCAGCTTCAAAAAAGTGTCCGTGGACTTCGCCAAAAATTATTACGACTTCCCAATAAAGATATTAAAAACCTAGGTTTTTCTTACGTTTCGGATATTGAGCATTCTAATATTGGTTTCGTTTTTCGTCGTTTAAAAAAGGAAAAAACGCAGCTTTATTATGATGATAATCTTGTGATTGTCCCAGAAAGTTTATCGCCTTATTCTCAGTTGCCCTTCAATGATTATGTTTTCCAGATGACGCCTTTGCAGTTTTATGAAAACATGATTTTGGAAACGCTTCAAAACGAAGATTACGTCCAAGTCTACATGAATGCTTGGCAGTTTTATGAAAAGGAAAATTTGCCTTATAAGTTTCCGTTTTATAAAAAATATAATCTTGGAAAAAAATTTGAGGACAAACTTATCGCTTTCTTAGAATTTGTTACCGAAAAAGAAATCGCAACGTCGAGAATGAAGGATTATTTATTTTAAAATTTTGATTAACTAGAATAAAAAAACCTTTCAAAGTTTGAAACTCTGAAAGGCTTCTATATATTTAAAATAAGTTTTAACTCAATTCAAATAAGGTAATTTCCGGTAAAATCCCTACTCTTCCCGAATAACCAATGACGCCAAAACCTCGATTAACGTAGAGATAGCGATCGTTACTTTCATAAAGATCCATCCATTTTTTATACTTATATTCTACTGGCGACCATTTCACATTTTTGAGATCAACCCCAAATTGCATCCCATGTGTGTGCCCAGACAATGTCAAGTGCACAAAATTAGGATGATTTTTAACTACATAATCAAAATGCGTTGGATCGTGCGACATCAAAATTTTAACAGAATCTGTTGGCACATTTTGTAAAGCTTTATCAAGATCTCCGTATTGTGGAAAAGGTTTTTCGCCCCAGTTTTCGACACCGAGTAGGTAGATTTTTTCACCATTTCTATCGATGCTAAGATTTTCGTTTCGCAACATTCTAAAGCCAGCTTCTTTTTGAAATTTAATTAGATTCGGAACATTTTGACGCTCTTCTTCTTTAGAATTAAATTTTCCATACATGCCGTAATCGTGATTACCTAACACCGAAAATTTTCCATCTTTCGCCTGAATAGATTTAAACAAATTAATGAACGGCTGGAATTCTTCCGCATAATTATTCACCATATCACCCGTAAAAAGGACTAAATCTGGTTTTTGTTGATTAATTAAATCGATCGCATGTTGCAATTTTGCGGGCTCTTGGAAAGTTCCGCTGTGGACATCTGAGATTTGTACAATTTTGTAACCTTTAAAACTTTCGGGAAGACCTTTCAATTTTAATTTCACTTTACGAACGCAATGACGGTATTTTCCGAAAATCATTCCATCCAAAAACGCGTAAGACATCAATCCTGCAACACCCAAACCTACCAAACTTACAAACTTCCTCCTGCTCGGCATATGCGCAGAACTGGTTGAAGAAAGCGCCTGAAATCCATACCTTGACAATCTAACGATATCTTCTATTAATAAGAAAACAAAGGTTAAAAGTTTGGGCATTACAAACACCAAAATAAGTCCCATAATAATGTTGACCCGCATTGGATTACGAACGGTACGATCGAATTGGGTAACCAAATATATCAAAATTGCATAGATAGCAATGGTGATCACCCAATATGCGCCGCGCGCCCAAGGCTGACTAACGACAGTGCGAACAGCTTGGTAAATATAAAATTCTATGAGAATAAAGAAAACTATTATTCCCAAAATATTTTTCATCATTTAAAAACAATTTAAAAAAATGTGCAAAAAGAAAAAGCACAAAGTAAACCAAATTGTTACTTTGTGCCTTTTTGACTTATTTTTATTTAAATAAATTAAATTTTATCAGCTGGAAAACGATATACCACGCAATTGATATTCATCCCAGCGCCAACAGAAGTGAAAATAATGTAACTTCCAGGTTTGAAACTTTGTCCTTCCATTTTGCCCTTTCTGATCAAATCAAACATCGTCGGAATTGTTGCTACCGAAGAGTTTCCGAACTTCTGAATCGTCATTGGCGAAATCGCATGATCATAATCTTTAATCCCATAAAGCTTGAACAATCTCGAAATCATTGCATAATCCATTTTCGCATTCGCTTGGTGAATTAAGATTTTATCAATGTCCGAAATATCTAAGTTAGCTTTATCGATCGTTGCTTTTATTGCATCAGGAACATTTTTAAGAGCATATTCGTAAATTTTGCGACCACGCATTCTGATGTATAAGCGCTTCTCTTTATCTTCTAAATTTAATGATGTTCCATTTTCCAGATAACATAATTCTTCGCCATTATCACAAATTGTAGAATCTGCGATGATCCCAACATTTTCTTCGTCTGTTGTTGTCACGACAACCGCACCAGCGCCATCTGCAAAGATTAATTTGTTTCGGTCATAGTTATCTGTAACGCGGCTCAAAGTTTCGCCACCCACAACCAAAATATTTTTTGCACGACCAGATTTTAGTAAAACATCAGCCAAAATCAAAGCTTCTACCCAACCTGGACAACCGAAAATCATATCATAATTGATACATTTTCTGTTTTTGATGCCCAATTTATTTTTTAATCTAGCCGCTAAAGAAGGCATGAAATTCGGAATTCCTCTTTCATCAACTTCACCAAAATTAGTTGCGTAGATAATGTAATCAATTTCTTCTTTATCAATACCCGCATCATCAATCGCTTGTAAAGAAGCGCGAAGTCCCAAATCCGAGTTATAGTCACCTGCACTGATGTAACGTCTTTCTTCAATTTCTGTAATTTCTACAAATTTTTGAATGATTTCATCATTTGGTTTATCAATTTTTTCGTTGTTTTCGTCAAAAAAAACTGAGTCCATGAAGTGAGAACCGGTGATAACATTCTCTGGGATATAACATCCAGAGCCTATAATAACTGTATTTGGCATTGAAGATTTTTGAATAATTAAAAGAACAAAATTACATATTTTTTTGAATAAGAAGTCGAGATTTCTTAGAAAAGCTATGCACAATCACAGAGAAGTATCTACAACTATAAGTAATACGAAATTTATCATCTAAATTTCTTACAAATTATTACTAAATTTGCGCATTGTCTTTTTGAAAACTAATCAACAAGATAAATTTTAAAATGTTAAAGAACAACCCATCGTTAAAGGGGCTTTTGTTTGCTATTTTGGCAGCAATTGCGGCTTTTGCAACTTATTTTATATTTCTAGCAAAACAAAATTATTATTTGGTGGATAATCCAACACCAGACACTTATTTCTTTAGTGTTAATAATGGCGAACAAAAGATTTTATCATCTGGTCAATATCTAAAGGTTGACCTTAATAAAGGAAAAAATAGCATCAAAGTTTTTGACCAAAACAAAAAAATGCTGTATGATTCTGCTTTTGATGTAAAGAACCAACGAGGACTAATCAATATTGCGCATAAAGATTACTATGTTTTCAAACAGTTTTATGGTTACTTCCGTGATAAAGATTCTTTGATTATGGCACAAGGCAGCATGAACATTGACGGTAAAACTTTTCTTGGAAACATCAAAAAAGAGAACAAATTGTATTGCGAAGATTTCTATTTTAATATCGATGAAGATTATAACAAAGTCATCAAAAATATTGACAAGGTAGAAAGCCGCACCAAAATCTTTAGAAAACAAGATTTTATTAATTATTACAACGAAAACTATAAGTTTTAATCAAATTTCACGTTTAATTATATATTTTTATTTTGGATCATAATAAAGTAACACCATATAACAGCGGTAACAGCAAAAAAAGTCAAGTCGAAGACATGTTCGACAACATAGCACCAAAGTATGACCTTCTTAATCATGTTTTATCAATGAAGATTGATGTGCTTTGGAGAAATACTTTGGTTAAATGGTTAAATAAAGACCAACCAAAAAGTGTTTTGGATGTTGCAACAGGAACGGGAGATCTTGCTATTGCAGTGCAAAAAGGTACACAAGCGCAAGTTACAGGACTTGACCTTTCTCAACAAATGTTGAATGTTGGTATCGAAAAGGTGAAAAAGCAGAACCTGTTGGACAAAATAACGATGATTAAAGGCGATGCAGAACATCTACCTTTTGAGGACAATCATTTTGATGCGGTGACAGTAGCTTTTGGTGTTCGTAATTTTGAAAATCTTGAAAAAGGTTTAGCCGAATTAAAAAGAGTTGTGAAAAATAACAAAAGTGTTTATATATTAGAGTTTTCAAAAGTTGAAGGACTTATGGGACCACTTTATATGTTTTATTTCAAAAACATTTTGCCAGCAATTGGCAAGTTGGTATCCAAAGATAACAGGGCTTACACCTATTTGCCAGACTCGGTTAATGCCTTCCCTTTTGGCGAAAAAATGAAAAATATATTGTTGCAAACAGGCTTTTCTAATGTAGAATATAAAAAACTAAGTTTAGGTATTGCAACTATTTATAAAGCCACAAAATAGTAGGATGATAAAACTGAAACTAAAACATCTTGTAGTATTCGGACTCTTGTGCAGCTTCTCAGCTAATGCACAATTGACGGATATTTTCAGGAAAAAAGATAGATTAGATAACCTAGAAGATTTTGACACACAAAAATTCAGTTGGGGATTTTATCTTGCCGCGAATAATTTTGATTCAAAACTAGTTTTGGATCCGTATTACGGGATGAATGGTCAGCAAAGTCTTATCACCTCAAAACCTGGCTATAGCTTTGGTGCAGGACTTATAGGGAAGATGCGTCTTAACGAATATTTAGATCTTCGTATGGAACCTGGACTTCATTTTACTGAGAGAGAATATACTTTTAATACGCAAAGTAATGATAAATATTCAGGTGGTACTACACAATTTCCAGCTTTTACACCAATCAGTTTAACAGATATCGACAAGGTAAAAAGAGTAAAATCGACCTACCTTGACATTCCAATTATGTTAGAAATCCACGGTGACAGATGGTACAATACACGTCCTTACGCCGCTGGTGGTGTCAATTATTTGATGAATTTACAATCCAACGAAACCAGTACAGAAGATAACTCTCGAAATATTTTCCGTTCTACAACACATAATTTTGGTTGGACTGCGGAGATTGGGATGCAGATCTATTTTAGCCGTTTCAAACTGACGCCAGCTATTCGTGGAACATTCTTTATGAACAACGAAATTGTTGCCGACAATCCAGAAACACCACCATATTGGGCAGCTGGTATTTCGACCATGCAAACACATGCTTTCATGTTTGTTCTAAAATTTGAATAAAAAATTTAAAAACATTATTGTTTTATTAAAAAACATTTTTACATTTGCCTCATGAACTTATCATTAAACAAAAACTGGTGGTGGTCTTCAAAATCTTGGTCAAGGTCTTGAAGCTATTCGGCTTTTTGTATAGTGTAGAAATAAAATATTAAATCACAAAGACTTTGACGAATCCGTTAAAGTCTTTTTTTGTAGGATTTTGCGGCTTGGTCAAACTAAAAATAATATCAAAAATGAACTTCAAACGCAATATCCAAATCAAAACATCGGTTAAATCTCAACTAGCCGATTTGTTTACGCCAATCGGCATTTATCTAAGACTTCGAGATCAGTTTCGTGATACCATTCTATTAGAAAGTGCTGGTAATCAAAATAATGACAGAAACTATTCTTTCATTTGCATTAATGCTATCGCTGGTATCGAAATCAGAAATTACAACGAAGCCGAACTGAAATTTCCTTTGGAAAATCCATTCAAAGTCCAACTAACAAACGAAAAACTAACAGAAATACTTCAAGACTTTTCTCAAAGTTTTAACTGTGAAAAGCCAAATCATGACATCGGAACCCAAGCCCAAGGACTTTTTGGATATACGAGTTATGACGCCATTCCCTTCTTTGAAAATATTAAGTTTAAAGAAAAAAGTTACGAAACCAAAATCCCACTTCTTCGTTACAGATTGTACCAATATGTCATCGCAATTAACCACCACAACGACGAAATGTACGTTATCGAAAATAAAATCGATGGTTTAAAATCTGAAATTTCTTTAGTCGAAAATATCATCAATCAGAAAAATGCGCCAATTTATCCTTTTGAAAAAATAGGTGAAGAAGCTTCAAATCTTACCGATCAAGACTATCTAGATTTGGTAGAACTTGCCAAGAAACACAGTTTCCGTGGCGATGTTTTTCAATTGGTGTTAAGTAGAAGATTTGAGCAGCAATTTCGCGGTGACGAATTCAATGTTTATCGAGCATTGCGGAATATTAATCCGTCGCCTTACTTATTTTTCTTCGACTATGGCGATTACAAATTAATGGGTTCGAGTCCGGAAAGTCAATTGATCATCAAAGATGGAAAAGCCATTATTCATCCTATTGCTGGGACTTTCAAACGAACAGGAAATGTAGAAACAGATCTACAATCGGCGGAAGACCTTAAAAAAGACCCGAAAGAAAATGCAGAACACACAATGTTGGTGGACTTGGCGCGCAATGATTTAAGTATTCATGGGAAAAACACAACAGTTTCAAAACTCAAAGAAATTCATTTCTTTTCGCATGTCATTCACATGGTTTCGGAAGTTGTTGCCGATGTTTCAGAAAATCAAAATCCTTACGAAATGATTGCAACAACCTTTCCACAAGGCACTCTGAGTGGCGCGCCCAAATATCGCGCAATGCAATTAATTGACAATTACGAAAAAACCTCTCGCAGCTTTTATGCAGGCTGTATTGGCTTTGTCGGTTTCGATGGTAGTTGCAATCAAGCGATTATGATACGTACTTTTTTGAGCAAAGACAACCGACTGTTTTACCAAGCTGGCGCAGGATTGGTGGCAAAATCAGTCTCAGAAAATGAACTGCAAGAAGTCAATAATAAACTCGGAGCTCTCAAAAAAGCCATTTCAAAAGCTGAAAAAATGCATTAATTTTTGGGCGGCATTTCCGCCTTCCGCTCCCACTCTTTTTTGCCAACGCTTTTGCAATTCAAAAAAAGGAGTTCCGCTCAAGTCGGGCTGCAAATGATGGATAATAATGAGTTTTTGAAATCTATATTTTATCAATCGACAAATAATGATGTACAACAATAAAAGGCCAAGAGGACGCCTTAACAAAGAATAGGGCAAAATCCTATTTGTTTTACTATAATTTATTACAAAAAAGAAAAACATGAAAAACAATATATTAGTCTTCGACAACTACGACAGCTTTACATATAACCTTGTGCAGATCATACAACAAATCACAGGTCATGAAGTTGACGTTTTTAGAAACGATGAAATTTCTATTGACGAAATTCAGAAGTATGACAAAATCATACTTTCTCCCGGACCCGGTATTCCGTCTGAAGCAGGTATACTTTTAGAAGTCATCAAAACCTACGCGCCCACCAAATCCATTTTCGGCGTGTGCCTCGGTCAGCAGGCGATTGCAGAAGCTTTTGGCGGAAGCCTAATCAACCTTTCCGAGATTTACCATGGCGTTGCAACCACAGCAAATCAAACTAAAGAGCATTCGCTTTTCAAGAATTTACCAGAAAACTTAGAGGTAGGACGATATCATTCTTGGGCAGTTAATCCACAAGATTTCCCTAAAGAATTGGAGATCACTTCGGTTGATGAGAAAGGAATGATTATGAGTCTTAAACACAAAACTTATGACGTCCATGCTGTACAATATCATCCCGAAAGTATTTTAACACCACACGGAAAACAAATCCTCGAAAATTTTTTAAATTTTTAGTTTTTAAATCCAAGAACCACAAACTGACAACCGCCAACTAAAAACCAAACCAGATTATGAAACAAATTTTAGAATATCTTTTCAATCATCAGACACTTTCAAAATCCGAAGCCAAAGCTATTTTGACAGAAATCTCGATGAACAAATTCAATGACAGCGAAGTCACAGCTTTCATCACGGTTTTCATGATGCGCAGCATTACTTTGGACGAGTTTGATGGATTTCGCGAGGCGTTATTGCAATTGTGCACCAAAATTGACCTTGGCGCAGACGATGTTGTAGATATTGTCGGGACAGGCGGCGACGGAAAAGACACGTTCAACATTTCCACTTTGGCGAGTTTCGTTGTTGCTGGCGCTGGTCAAAAAGTTGCAAAACATGGTAATTATGCGGCATCTTCGGTTAGCGGTTCGTCCAATGTTTTAGAAGAATTGGGTTACAAATTCAAGTCGACTCAGACAGATTTACAACAAGATTTAGAAAAAGCCAATATTTGTTTTTTGCACGCGCCTTTGTTTCATCCTGCGTTAAAGACTGTGGCGCCACTTCGCAAACAATTGGGTTTGAAGACATTTTTCAATTTAATGGGACCTTTGGTCAATCCTGCGCAGCCAAAATATTCGATGATTGGTGTTGCAAATCTAGAGATTGCAAGAATTTATCAATATTTACTTCAAAAAGAAAATAAGAATTTCATGCTAGTTAATGCCTTGGACGGCTATGATGAAATTTCACTAACTGCTGATTCCAAGATATTTACACAACAAGGCGAAAAGATTTTTTCTGCGCAAGATTTAGGTTTCGAAAATCTAAAACCAAGAGAAATTTTCGGTGGAAAAACTAAAGCTGAAGCAGCCAAAATCTTCATGTCAGTTTTACAAGGCGAAGCGACAGAAGCTCAAAATAAGGTTGTCTGTGTCAATGCTGCAATGGCTTTGTTAAACACCGAAAAGTATGGTAATTATTCGGATTGTTTGGCTTTAGCAAGCGAAAGTTTAACCTCAAAAAAGGCGCTTAAAGCCTTTCAAAATTTAATTTAATATTTGGGCGTCTTTTCCGCCTTCCGTTCCCACTCTTTTTTGCCAAAGCTTTTGCCATGCAAAAAAAGGAGTTCCACTTAAGTCGGGACGCAGATTCTACAACAATAGAAAATTAAGTAAAAAAATGACAATTTTAGATAAAATCATAGAACGTAAAATGCAAGAACTGGAAGTTTCAAAAACGAAAGTCAGCCTTCAACAATTAAAAGACTCCGAGTTTTTTAACAGAGAAACTATTTCCTTAAAAAACACTTTAAAATCAAAATCTGGCATCATTGCAGAATTCAAAAGACAATCACCAAGCAAAGGTATTATCAACAATCAATTTTCGTCTTTGGAAGTTGTTACAGCTTACGAAAAATTTGGAGCAAGCGCGGTTTCTATTTTGACAGATTCAGATTTTTTCGGCGGAAATTTTGAGGATATTATTTCTGTCAGAAATCATATTAACATTCCGATTTTGCGTAAGGATTTTATGATAAATTATTATCAATTTTATGAAGCCAAAGCAATCGGCGCTGATGTCGTTTTGCTGATTGCAGCTTGCCTTTCTCCAACACAAGTTTCAGAATTTACAGATTTAGCACATCAACTTAATCTTGAAGTTTTATTGGAAATCCATTCAGAAAAAGAACTAAAACACATTAACAACAACATCGACTTTGTCGGCATCAACAACCGAAATCTCAAAGATTTCAAAGTCGATTTACAAAATTCGCTTAATCTCAAAAATCAATTACCGAAAGACATTTTATCCATTGCTGAAAGCGGAATTTACAATGAAGAAGATTTTAGATTTTTAAAAGAAAAAGGCTTTGATGGATTTTTGATGGGCGAATATTTTATGAAATCTGACAACCCGAGAAACAAATTTGAAGAATTTGTAACTAATGTATCAAAATAGAAATATATCAACCGACAATGCAATCTCAAATCTCAAATCTCGAATCTCAAATCCAATTAAAAGTCTGCGGATTGACCAAACTTGACCAAATCCAAGACTTGGTTGCGATGGATATTGACTTTTTAGGATTTATCTTTTACGAAAAATCGCCAAGATTTGTGTTAAATCATTTGGCTTTAGAACAAATTTCAGGAATCAATCATAAAGGAAAAGTCGGCGTTTTTGTAAACGAAACAATAGAAAATATTATAAAAATAGCTGAAAAAGCAAAACTCAATTACATTCAACTGCATGGTGAAGAAGACGAAAATTTTGTTTCAGAATTAAGACAAAAACTATCTAATGATGTCCAAATCATCAAGGTTATTCGAGTTGGAAATGACATTTCGGAAGTCAAAAAAAAGTTAGCCGAAATCTC
The DNA here is from genome assembly GCF_032062245.1 of Soonwooa sp. Lineage (NCBI taxonomy): Bacteria > Pseudomonadati > Bacteroidota > Flavobacteriia > Flavobacteriales > Weeksellaceae > Soonwooa > Soonwooa sp. Next base: position 95,521 of record NZ_DAMBQF010000003.1, on the reverse strand, counting down.
AAACCTCGAATCTAAAATCTCAAATTTATTATTTGATACCGAATCCAAAGCTTTTGGCGGGACAGGAAAATCATTTGATTGGTCAATGTTAAACGAATTAGAAATTCCTATTCCCTATTTTTTAAGTGGCGGAGTTTCAGAAGACAATATCCAACAATTACCAAGTTTAAAACAAAAACCTATTGCCTTGGACATCAATTCAAAATTCGAAATCGAAGCTGGAAACAAAGATTTAGAAAAAATAAAAAACTTTATAACACAAATAAAAAGTCCCAAAAGGACGACTTAAATCAGAATCGGATAAAATCCGATTTATAGAATTCAATTTTTTGAAAAAATAAAATAGAATTATGGCACAGTCATTAGTCAAAAATTATGTTCACATCATTTTTAGCACAAAGAATCGTGTTGACTTTATTGACGAAACAATAGAAAATGAATTGTTTTCGTATATAGCCAGCCTTTGCAAAGATTCCGAAAGTCAGGCTTTACAAATTGGTGGCACAGACAATCATCTACATATTTTATGTTTATTATCCAGAAAAATTGCATTGATAAAGCTTGTTCAAGAAGTAAAAGCACATTCTTCTAAATGGATAAAAACGAAAGCCGAAAAATATGAAAACTTCTTTTGGCAAGATGGTTACGGCGCATTTTCATTAAGTCCAACTAATGTAAATACAGTCATCAATTATATTAAAAACCAACTGTAACATCATAAAGAATTTGGATTCAAAACCGAAATCCTAAATTATTATAAAAAATATCAAATCGAATACGACGAAAAATACTTTTGGGACTAAAAAAACCAAAACTATATAATGATAGGAATAGCTTCCTATCCTTTGCTAAATCGTTCCTTCGGAACTCTTTTCAAATAAAAAATAATATTAAAAACATATAACGATAGGAATGACTTCCTATCCTTTGTTAAATCGTTCTTTCGGAACTCTTTTAAATAAAAAAAATTATAAAATGAACTACAAAAACCCAGATAACAATGGCTATTACGGCGAATTCGGAGGTGCATTTATTCCTGAAATGTTGTACCCAAATGTGAAAGAATTGCAAGAACAATATTTAGAAATTATCGACTCCGAAGATTTCCAAAACGAATATCAGGAGCTTCTTAAAAATTATGTTGGACGTGCAACACCACTTTATTTTTCGAAAAATTTAAGCGAAAAATATCATACCAACATTTATTTAAAACGCGAAGATCTCAACCATACCGGCGCTCACAAAATCAACAATGCACTTGGCCAAGCTTTGCTAGCAAAAAAGCTAGGTAAGCACCGTATTATTGCAGAAACTGGCGCTGGCCAACATGGCGTGGCAACCGCGACAGCTTGCGCACTTCTTGGGCTCGAATGTATCGTGTACATGGGCGAAATCGATATACAACGTCAGGCGCCCAATGTTGCTAGAATGAAAATGCTTGGCGCAAAAGTTGTGCCCGCAACTTCGGGTTCCAAAACTCTTAAAGACGCTGTCAACGAGGCTTTGCGAGATTGGATCAACAATCCAACGACCACACATTACATCATTGGTAGCGTTGTTGGACCGCATCCTTTTCCCGATTTGGTGGCGCGATTCCAAAGTGTGATTTCAAAAGAAATTAAAGAGCAACTTCACGAACAAACCGGTCGCAAAAATCCCGATTATGTTATCGCTTGTGTTGGCGGCGGAAGCAATGCAGCGGGGACTTTTTACCATTTTGTAAACGAACCCAAAGTCAAAATTATTGCTGCCGAAGCTGGCGGTTTGGGTGTAGATTCTGGGAAGTCGGCGGCGACCACTTTTCTTGGGACTTTGGGCGTTTTGCACGGTAGTCAAAGTTTGGTGATGCAGACTAAAGATGGTCAAGTTATCGAGCCACACTCGATTTCTGCAGGTTTGGATTATCCCGGAATTGGACCAATGCACGCCAATCTTTTCAAAGAAAAACGTGCAGAATTTTTCAGTATCAATGATGATGAAGCTCTGAAATCAGCTTTCGATTTGACCAAGCTCGACGGCATTATTCCAGCGCTCGAAAGTGCCCATGCATTGGCGGTTTTGGACAAGAAAAAGTTCGAAAAAGACGATGTAGTCGTGATTTGTTTGTCGGGACGCGGCGACAAAGACATGGAAACCTATCTCAAACATTTGAATGATTAATTTGTGGGCGACTTTTCCGCCTTCCGCTCTCAATCTTTTTTCCAGCACCTAAAACCTTAAAAAAAAAGGATTTCCGCTCAAGTCGGGTCGCAGAGTCGTTAACAGAAGAAAAGGAACTGACAATTATCCGATATTAGAAAAATGTATTATCATGGATAGAAATGAAATATGGAAAAATCCTATCAAAAAATGAAACAACTCAAAATAACAAAGGACGAAATCCTCAACATCTTCGAATGGATTTCTGTAATTATTGTAGCGATTCACATGATTGGATATGGCGTTGGAAAACCTTTACAATTTGGTGACATTTCTAGTTATACGAAACCAGTTAAAAAGCTAGATCCTATGTCGTTGATGTGGGCTTTTTATTCCTATTCAAAACCTTATGTTATAATAATTGGCTTCTTCGAAATTTTGGGCGCGCTTCTTTTAGTAATCCCAAGAACACGACTAATTGGTGGTTTTTTGTTGACAGTTATTTTGACAAACATCATATTGCAAGATTACTTTTTCGAAGTTCTTCAAGGCGCTTTAGCCAACGCCATTTTTTATCAATTGGTTATTTTATTTGTTTTTTATAGACATAGACACAAAATTTTTAAAGCTTACAGAGCCTTGGAAGGCAGATTCACTTTCAAATTTAGATGGATTTATATTCCTGTTGCGATCGTTGTCGCACTGAGTTATGAAGTCATTATGTACGCAATTAATCAACTATTAACATTTATTTTATAATGAAAAAATTAAACATATACTTTACAGCAGGCGTTCCTGATCTTGAAGATACTGGAAAAGTCGCTCAACTTATCCAAGATTCTGGAGCAGACATGATGGAAATCGGTATTCCGTATTCCGATCCTGTTGCTGATGGACCTGTTATCCAAGATGCTCACATTTTGGCTTTAGAAAACGGAATGACCATCGCAAAATTGTTCGAACAACTTTTAGAAATAAAAGATTCTGTCACGATTCCAAAAGTTTTGATGGGATATATAAATCCCGTTTTGCAATTTGGCTTTGAGAATTTTTGCAAAAAATGTCAGGAAGTTGGCGTTTCGGGCTTGATAATTCCAGATTTGCCAGCTTTCGAATTTGAGAAACAATACGGCGAGATTTTAAAAAAGTACAATATTAATTTTAGCTTTCTAGTGACACCCGAAACTTCGGAAGAGCGCATCAAATATTTGGATTTGTTGAGTTCTGGATTTTTGTACGCCGTAAGTTCATCTTCGACAACAGGAAATGCCAACGCAACTTTGAAGAATGATGGTTATCTGAGTCGACTTGCTTCGCTCAATCTTAAAAATCCTGTTTATGTAGGATTCGGAATTAAAAACAAACAGGATTTTGAATCGGTGACCGAAAAAGCACAAGGCGGCATCATCGGAACTGCTTTCGTGAAAATCCTCCTCGAAAATAAAAATTGGGAATCGGAAGCTTTCAACTTTGTGAAGTCGGTCATAGCCTGAGTTTAAGATTAGAAAATTATCGTCAGTTAGAATAGATTTTGAAAAAACCGTATCGAGAACTTTGTTCAAAATAGTTCTCGATACGATTCGCTACTCGAACTGACGCCTTGGTAGAGAAAATATCTTTCCTGAACCAATGATCATAGAACAATAAATCCCCTAGCCCTGATTGACACGGCATCCTTTTGGGTTGGCGTGAGGCGGCGGAGCGCAGCGGAGCCGTCCGAGCGACAACCCAAAAGATATAGTGGAAAGCAGGTTCCTGGCTCCTAAGAATTATCAGCGCTTTTATGAGGCGTGGGAGAAAGCAATTGCTTAACTTTGCAAATTAAATTTTAACCGAATGAATGCATTTATTGAAGAACTAAAATGGCGCGGGCTTTTTGCCGACATGACGCCTGGGATTGAGGAGCAACTTGAAAAAGAGATGACCACAGCCTATATTGGTTTTGACCCAACTGCAGATTCGTTACACATCGGAAGTTTGATTCCAATTAAAATTTTGGCTCATTTTCAACGTCATGGACACAAACCAGTTGCTTTGGTTGGTGGCGCGACAGGGATGATTGGTGACCCATCTGGAAAATCCGCAGAACGAAATCTGTTAGATGAGGCTACCCTTTTGTATTACGTTGATTGTCTTAAAGGTCAATTGTCACGATTCCTAAACTTTGATGGTAACGAACCTAACAAAGCAGAATTGGTGAACAACTATGACTGGATGAAGGATATTTCGTTTTTGGATTTTGCTAAAAATATCGGAAAGCACATCACCGTTAACTATATGATGGCGAAAGATTCTGTTAAAAAACGTTTCTCTGGCGAAGATGGCGCGGACGGAATGAGCTTTACAGAATTCACTTACCAATTGATGCAAGGTTACGATTACCTGCACCTATACCAAACTATGGGTATGAAGTTGCAAATGGGTGGATCTGACCAATGGGGAAACATCACGACTGGGACTGAACTAATCCGTCGTAAAGCCCAAGGTGAAGCTTTTGCATTGACAACTAAATTGATTACTAAAGCGGACGGTTCAAAATTCGGAAAGTCTGAAAGTGGTGAAAACTACTGGCTGGATGCGAAAAGAACCTCGCCTTATCAATTCTACCAATTTTGGTTAAATGCGACAGACGACGATGCTGAGCGCTTTATTAAATATTATACTTTTATCGACAAGCCAGAAATCGAAGCTTTGATCGAGGAACACAAAACGGCGCCACACGAGCGCAAACTTCAGAAGCGTCTAGCGGAAGAAGTGACAATTTGGGTTCATGGAAAAGAGGAGTTCGAAAAAGCGTTGAAAGCTTCGGAAATTCTTTTTGGACGTTCAACTGCTGAGGATTTACAAAGTCTTGATGAAGATTTGTTTTTACAGATTTTTAATGGCGTTCCGCAAAAGGAAATCGCAAAATCGGAAGTTATCGGTGCTAACATCGTGGATTTGGTTTCGGAAAAGTCTGGTTTCTTAAAATCAAAATCTGAAGCTACGCGTGAACTAAAAGGGAATTCAATTTCTGTAAATAAAGACAAAGTTGATGATACTTTTACAGCTTCGGAAGGTGACCTTATCGATGGTAAATTTTTACTCTTACAAAAAGGCAAAAAGTCTTACTTTATCATAAAAGTTGTTTAAGTTTTTATTTAAACCTACATAGACTAAGCTTCCTCAAATCGGGGAAGCTTTTTTTGTGTCAAAAATCTTAATATTCGTTGGACAAACACAATTATGCATCCATTTTCGCTTTCTTTCGAGGACAGTGACAACATTTTCATACAGATATTTACAGTTCTGGCAGCTTTATGTATTGCTGGGACATGGTTCTCTTATCAAAGTCATCGACCAATGTTTCAACGTATTTTTGGAGGAATTGTTGGTGGCGTTGCTTCTTATTTTGTTGCTGTGTTGTTCTTCGGAATTTTTGGAAGTTTTTATACCACAATTAAAGACGAACTAAATCCTAATAAACAAACCGCAACTATTGGTAATTACGACACTTTTACAAGTACTTCGCAAGACTCAAATCGAAGAAATATCGGCAGAGGAACAAGCACTAATACTTACTATAAACCAACTTTAGAATATCGCGATAAAAACGGAAATATTAGACAAGCCAAAGGAGATGTTTCTTTCAGTAAAATTAATCAGAAACCAGTCGGGAGCGTCATAAAAGTTATTGTTGAAGATAACAAAGTTAGGATGCAAGAAACACCTATCAAAACATTTGCATTTGTCATGAACATTGTGACACTAGCTTTTATGTTTATGTTTTACTTTATCTTTTACACTTTTGCAAAAACTGGAGGTTTCGAAGAGTCTTCCAATTTATTGCTTATAATTTTCGCTTACATTGTTTTTCCCATTGCATTTTTTGTTTTAATCTATCTATTCCTAAATATTGGTTACGATTATTTTATCTTAGGCAAAAGGTACACGAGCTTTGGCGGTGCAGTAATTTGTACAGGTTTAGGATTTTTTCTCGTTCTATCTATTTACGGTTTTATTAAGTATAAAATAGAATATGCTGCGAAAAAAAGAAAAAAGCTTTGAAAAAACTTGAAAAGAAAGCGAAAAAAGAAAGAAAGAAAGAAAGAAAGAAAGAAAGAAAGCCTATGCTATTCAACATTAATTATTTATAAGACAATTCGTCATTTAGGATTTTTGCTTCTTTAAAAACTAAAAAAGTATCTTTGCTTTATGGATTTAAAATACCTTCTTAGAGAACCCGAAAATATTACTTCTTCTACACCACTTTTAGTTTTAATACATGGCTATGGAAGCAACGAAGAAGACCTTTTTAGCTTTGTACCAACGCTTCCCAAAGATTGGTTAGTTGTAAGCTTTCGAGCGCCAAAAGACACGCCTTATGGTGGTTATGCTTGGTATGACATCGATCTTACAAATCCCGAAAAATATGTGGATGTGGAACAAGCGGAAGCTGCAATTTCTGGAATAATGGAAGCTATCATGAAAATCAGCAACCAATACGGCTTGGTCGATAACCCCACGCATCTTTGTGGCTTCAGTCAAGGCGGAATTTTGAGTTACGCGATGGCATTACGTTTTCCTCAATTATTTAATAAAATTGCATGTCTTAGCAGTTATCCAGAAGAAAAGCTTTTAACAAACATTGTTAAGGATAAGAAAAAACTAGAGCAATTAAGATTTTTTGTTTCTCATGGGACAGATGACGCTGTTATCCCGATTGATTGGGGACGAAAAGCTGCAGAATTGCTTTACGATTTAAGTTGCTACTTCAGTTTTAGAGAATATATGAGTGGACATGGTGTTAATCAAAAAAATTATATGGATTTGATGACATTCTTCGAGTCTTAATAAATCTCAATTTATTTCTGTGGCATAGCATTTGCAAGCTTTTCTACGAACACAAATAATGGAGAACAATAAAATAAAAAAGCTATTCACAACTGAATAGCTTTTTTTATAATCGATTATTATTGAATTATTTATAATTCACTTTTCCACCGATAACTTTTTTCTCGTTTCGATTTTCTGGATTACCATATACATTGATAATTCCACCTGCACGAGTCGTTGTCGTAACATCTTGACTTGCAAAAACATTAGCTTCACCGCCAGCATTAACAGTCACCGAAGTATTTTCGGACTTCATATCAGCACCTTCATATTTTCCGCCAGCGTTAACAACAACATCTTGTGTGGTAGTTTCACCAGCAATTTTTATTAAACCTCCAGTGTTCACTTTAGAAGTAATAGCTGTGGAGTTTGCAAGAACATCAATCACCGAACCTTCATTTGATATTAAACTTAGATTAGAAGACGTAATTGGAGAAGTCGATGAAATAATAGAGCCTTGGCTCGCTTGGATGCTTCCAAGGTTTTTGTAATACAAGATAATTTTCGTTGCATCACCTTGCATCACTTTAGAAGTGACCATTCTAACTTTTAACTCATTGCCGCTATTTACAAATTCTACATTACTAGCATTTTTTCCAGAAATATCGGCTTTATACTCGTCGCCAGGGATTAGTTCTACATTAATCTGATCAAAAACTTTAAGTTTTGTAAAGCTTCCTACATTTTTCATTTGTGCAAACGCAAGTGTCGTACCTGCTGCAATCATCATTGTGGTCAAAATTTGTTTAATCATAATTTTGGTTCTTATTTAGCTTTTTTAGTCATGACAAAATCAATACCATAATGGGTTAGCAAGATAATTTAATTTTAATTAATTATCATTCATAAATAGTTTTTAAAAACTTTTCAATAAAAACATTACATTTGATTTCGGAAAGATTTATATTCGATGACAAGACTTTATTTATTCGTTTTTTGTTTTTTAATAATAGGTTGTCAATCTGTTAAAAAAGCTAATGCCGAATTCGAAAAAAAAATCCCTATCCAGCAACTACAAGACGATATTGACCAAACCTATGTTTCTCTTAAACGATTTCACCCCGAACTTTATTGGTACATTTCTGAAAAAGATTTAGAAAAGAAATTTGACAGCCTTAAAAACACGATTTCGGAACCGTTAAATAAGCAAGAATTTTATTTTAAACTCGCGCCAGTTATCGCCCAAATCCGAGAAGGTCATCTCCGACTTCGCATTCCACAAAAACAATATACAAAGGCAGAAACAAAAGTTTTCGATAAAAAAACGCCACTTTTTGGTCAATATACCTATCGCATTTCGGATGAGAAAATGATCGTTTATAAACCAAAGGTTGATTCTGAAAAGAAGCTTCTTCCTGGCACCGAAATTTTAGAAATAAATGGTGTAAAAGTTAAAGATTTAATCAAAAAATATCGAAGTGTTATGACTTCGGATGCTTACAACCAAACCTATTACAAATATGCGTTGAGCGAGGCTTTTTTTAATTATTACACTGCAGAATATGGTCTTTTGAGTGAAGCTAATTTAAAGATAAAATTCAAAAATCAGATTAGTGATTTTGCCTTAAAAAGAGTTGATAAAGAGGAAATTAAAAAACAAAAATACACGCCTAGTAAAGAGATAAAAAAAATCTATGATTTTGATGCGAGAACCAATTCTTTCAACCGAAGTATGCGTTTTGCAGTCGCAGATAGCTCTGTCGCTTACATGAAAATAAAAACTTTCTCGGATACAGGTTCTTCAAAATTTTATAAAAAAACTTTCAAAAAAATAAAGGAAGCTAAATCAAAATATTTAATTCTTGATATTAGAAATAATCTTGGTGGTTCTTTGGACGAAATCAACAATCTGTATTCTTACCTAACAACTGAGAACTATACTTTGGTAAAAATGCCAGAAATGACTTTTGAAAATGCTGCGATACATCGTAATTATTTTTACAATTTACCAACAACCAGCAAAATAATTTCAGCGCCAGCTTATCCGTTTTTTATCGCTGGCAATCGTTTTTTATCAGGAAAAAATAAAGAAGGTAAAGCTATTTTTAAAGAATCTGCTGCTAAGGAAAGTAAGTCCAAAAAAGATGCTTTCCAAGGGAAAATTTATGTTTTAGTAAATGGTTCAAGCTTTTCTGCATCCTCTGTTATTTCAGCAAAATTAAAACACGACAAACGCGCCATTATCGTTGGCGAAGAGACTGGCGGCGCTAATGATGGTACTGTTGCTGGTTTCAATAATACGATTGAACTAACCAATTCTAAACTTAATCTACCAATCGGTTTACTTTTCATCCAACCTAACATCGAACCTCTTGGGCAAAAACGTGGCGTAATGCCCGATGTGGAAGTTGATGCCGATTTCTATAATGTCAACCAAGGCAAAGATCTTCAACTCGAATGGATTCTTAACGATATCAAAAAAAAATCGGACTAAATGTCTAAAATTCCGTTTTGGCAGTTTCTTTGTGTAATCTGACAAAGAAATACATAACATTATGGAAGATAACAAAGATATACACGAGGAAAACGAACATTTAACGACTGACGAACAAACCAACACAGAAGAAAACACGACTGACAATGTGACAGCCGAAAAGACTTCTGAGGAATTATTGGCAGAAGAAAAAGACCGTTACCTTCGTCTTTATGCAGAATTCGAAAATTACAAAAGAAGAACTGCAAAAGAAAAGAACGAATTCTTTATGTATGCTAACCAAGACATTATGATCTCGATGTTAGCAATCCTTGACGACTTCGAAAGAGCACTTAAAGAAATTGCTAAAACTGGCAACGAAGACGATATTAAAGGCGTAGAATTGATTTATCAAAAATTCAAAGGAAAATTAATGGAAAAAGGCCTTAAACCAATTGAAGTTAATCCTGGCGACGACTTTAACGTAGATTTTCATGAAGCAATTACGCAAATCCCAGCACCAACACCTGAATTAAAAGGAAAAATTGTTGACGTCATCGAGAAAGGTTACCAACTTCATGACAAAGTTATTCGTTTCACAAAAGTGGTAACAGGAGCTTAAAATCGCTTATATATAAAGCATTTTAGAATTTAAGACAATGGCAAAAAGAGACTATTACGAGATATTAGAAGTTACGAAATCTGCAACTTCCGAAGAAATTAAGAAAGCTTATCGTAAACAAGCGATCAAATATCACCCTGACAAAAATCCTGGCAACGCAGAAGCTGAGGAAAAATTCAAAGAAGCTGCAGAAGCTTATGAAGTCCTAAGTGATGACAACAAGCGTGCGCGTTATGACCAATATGGTCACGCAGGTCTTGGTGGCGCTGCAGGTGGCGGATTTGGCGGAGGCTTCGGTGGCGGCATGAACATGGAAGATATTTTCAGCCAATTTGGAGATATTTTTGGTGGACATTTCGGCGGTGGCTTTGGTGGCGGTCGTCAACAACAAACTAGAGGAACTAACCTTAGAATCCGTATCAAACTTAACCTAGAAGAAATGGTGAATGGTACGCAGAAGACGGTTAAAGTTAAGAAAATGAAGTTGGCAGAAGGTGTAACTTCAAAAACTTGTCCTACTTGTCAAGGTTCTGGCGTGCAGATTAAAGTGATGAACACCATGTTCGGACAGATGCAAACTCAGGCTAATTGTGGAACTTGTAATGGGATCGGAAAAGTTGCTGATAAAATTCCTGCTGGCGCTAATGCACAAGGTTTGGTTAAAACTGAGGAAGAAATCACGATCAACATCCCAGCTGGAGCGAGAGACGGCATTCAACTTAATGTAAGAGGAAAAGGTAACGAAGCGCCTTTTGGTGGTGCAGCGGGCGACCTGTATGTTGTGGTTGAGGAAGAAGTTGACAAATTGATCAAACGCGAAGGCGACAATCTTCACCAAGAATTGTTTATTTCTTTTGCGGAAGCAGCTTTAGGAACTTCTAAAGAAATCAATGTCGTTGGTGGAAAAGTAAAAATCAAAGTTGAAGAAGGCACGCAGTCTGGAAAAATTTTGAGACTTGCTGGTAAAGGTCTTCCAAATATTGAAGGCTATGGTGGCAAAGGCGATATGTTTGTACACATCAATGTATGGACGCCTCAAAAGCTAACTAAAGAACAAAAAGCATTTTTCCAAAGTCAAATAGATAATAACGAAATGGCTGCAGAACCAACTGGAAAAGAAAAATCTTTCTTTGAAAAAGTTAAAGATTTGTTTGATTAAATATTTGCAAAATATATCTAAAACCTACTTTCTGAGTAGGTTTTTTTTATTTAAAAATGTCAGCAACGTTTTTCACAATGGCATAGTGAATCGTCGTAGCAATAAGATTTTCATCTGTTGAAAAAGCAAAAATACAACAAGCCAAAAAATATAAAATCCGATATTATGAATCAGGTCAAGAACTTCCCGATAACTGCCTTTGAAGTAAAAATAAATCGTCAATCCGAAATACAAAAAGCTAATAATCCGATGCGCTAAACATCAAAAATAATCGTCCACGAAAACCTCTTCGAATGGTCTTTCGATATTGATTTCGTAGAGAATTTGACAGATTATCACAAGCCGAATTGATGTTTTCATTTTATCACCATTAATGATAATCTTAGAATCCTGAGCAAATAAATTTCTAACAAGCTGCGCTTCGTCAAGAGACAAATTATTGTCAGGTTCTTTCAAAACTTCTAATTGATACGTGATATTAACTTTTGATTTTCGAATTTTAATGTACTTTTTAACCGCCAAATTAATGATCAAAGTCGACAACATTCCTGTTCTGAAGTCACCATAAATTAAATAAGCCATTTCAGCAGGCGTCATATTTTTAGGCAAAGAAAATTATGGTATGATAATATCTTTTTTCCATTTTCTAGTCATTAAAAAGCAGAGTAAAAAATAGACGATCATAATATCAAAAGCTATCATCACCCAATGTGTATTGTCATAAACAACTCTTTCTAGCTAAATAACATTAGGTTCGTTTTGCATTTTTAGGAATACTTTTTTTTATTATTTCTATTCTATAATACAAATTTTAATCAAAAAAACCAATTTTATATAAAAGGTAAAAGTATCAAACAAAAAAAGCCTTTCAAATTTTAAAAGGCTTATCATTATTTATTTTACTAAAAGTTTTTCGCAAACTAACTTACTAAAAACTTCCTGTTTACCATCAATTTCGATGAGCATCGATTGGTCAAAATTTTCGATACTTATAACTTTCATTTCGGTTCCTAATTGGATATTCCGTTTATTAAGATAATTAAGAAAATCGTCGGAAGATGTTGTGACAGAAGCAAAAACAACATTTTCGTTCTCTTTGCATTGACTTAACTTTTTAAGCTCTGGTTGTACGACAACACCATCTTTATCAGGAATTGGTTCACCATGAGGATCAACTTTTGGGTGACTTAGGATTTCATCCATTTTATCAAAAAAAGCATCAGAATGTATATGTTCTAGTTGCTCTGCAATTTCGTGAACATTCTCCCAACCAAATCCCATTTTTTCCACCAAAAACATTTCTGTTAGACGATGTTTTCTCACGATGAGCGCAGCCTCTTTCCTACCCGATTCGGTAACACGGATTGGTTTATAAGATTCGTAAATCACCCAATTTTTCTCTGCAAATTTTTTAATCATACTGTTCACAGATGGCATTTTAATTTGCAAACGTTTGCTAAGATCATTTACAGAAACCTCGTGTTCATCACTCATTAGATGATATAAGGCTTTCAAATAATTTTCTTCTGTTAAGGAATTCATACATCAAAGATACAAAATGTTAGATTAACTTAACTTTAAAACTAACTTTTAATAATTTCGACATTTTTATTGAATTAAAAACGATTAAAACCATATTATTATTTGTAATTTTGAAAGCAATTTTAAATTTAATACTGAAAATAAAAATAGAACATGACTACAAAATACGACAGAATTCCTAATACTTTGTTCATCAAAAATCGCAAAAAATTTGTCACTCAAATGAAGCCAAATTCTATAGCGATTTTTAATTCTAACGACATTTATCCTATCAGCGCCGATTCTACACTAGCTTTTCAGCAACACCGCGACATTTTTTATCTTTCGGGTGTTGACCAAGAAGAAAGTATTTTGTTAATTTTTCCGAATGCTTACAAAGAAGAGTATCGCGAAATTCTATTTGTTAGAGAAACTAACGATCATATCGCCGTTTGGGAAGGTGAAAAATTGAGCAAAGAAGATGCAACGGAAGTATCTGGAATTAAAACCGTAATGTGGTTGTCAGAATTCGAAAAAGTATTTTATGATTTGATGGCTGAAGCAGAAAATATTTATTTAAATAAAAATGAACATTATCGCGCGGCTGTAGAGACACAAACGCGTGAAGATCGCTTCATCGAATTTGTAAAAAAACAATATCCACTTCATATAATTTTGCGCAGTAATCCTATTTTGCAGCGTTTAAGAAGTATCAAAGAACCTGAGGAAATTGCTTTGATTCAACATGCTTGTGACATTACAGAAAAAGGAATTCGCAGACTTCTCGGCTTTGTAAAACCTGGCGTTTGGGAGTATGAAATCGAAGCTGAATTGGCGCACGAATTTATAAAAAATAGAAGTCGTGGATTTGCTTACACACCCATTATCGCAAGCGGAAACAATGCGAATGTTTTGCATTATATTTCTAACAATATGCAACTGAAAGATGGTGATCTTATCCTATTAGATGTCGGTGCAGAATATGCGAATTATTCATCGGACTTAACTCGTACAATCCCCGTAAATGGAAAATATACACCTCGCCAAAAACAAATCTACAATGCGGTTCTTAATTGTAAAAAAGAGGCTGAAGATCGTTTGATTGCTGGAAATAATTGGCATAAATTCCATAAAGAAATGGGCGAAGTCTACACTTCTACTTTGTTAGATTTGGGATTAATTGATAAAGTTGATGTCCAAAATGAGGATCCAAAATGGCCAGCTTACAAAAAATACATGATGCACGGGACATCCCACCACATGGGCCTTGACACGCACGACTATGGTCTTTTGTCAGATGATTTCGTGGCAGGAATGGTCTTTACCAACGAACCTGGATTCTACATTCCAGAGGAAGGTTTTGGCGTGCGACTTGAAGACGATTACGAGATTCAAGCTTCAGGAAATCCGAAAAATTTTATGAAAAACATCCCTATCGAAGCCGACGAAATCGAGTCTTTAATGAATTCTTAGGTTTAAAAGCAACAAAAAGGCTCTCAAATTTTGAGAGCCTTTTATTTTATTCGAAAATACGTTGTGGTTTTTTATTCTCGTCAATCGCTACCAAAGTAAAATCTCCCGAAACGGCTTTCTCACGCGTATCGGCGTACATTTCTTCGATAAAGATTTCGATGTTAACTTTTAGGCTCGAGTTCCCAACATATTTTACTTTTCCTATCAGCTCTACTAAAGTGTCTGCTGGTATAGGTTTTTTAAAATCGATTCGGTCACAACTCACTGTTACAAAAGATTTTCTGGCAAATCGGGTTGCTGTCATAAAGGCAACTTCGTCCATCATTTCCATAACTTTTCCGCCGAACATGGTGTTGTGATGGTTGGTTGTGTTTGGGAAAACAACTTTAAAAACGTGGGTTTCAGACGCTTTAATTTTGTCGTCGTAATTCATTTCTTTTTTTAGAATTAAAAGTTTAACAATTGAAATGAATAAAAATCTATGAGATTCTTACTTCAAATCGCGAAAGTTTTCGGGGATCCGGCTTTGCAAAAGCATCACGGTTGCGCGACAGCTCGTGAGTTACACACGATTCACCCTTTTCGAGTGCAAAGATAATTTTTTTTGAAGTGATTTTGTAACGTTGTAATATGAAATTCTCCTTTAATCAGGTCAATTTTCTTGCTTTATATTTTCAATTTTGAATATCTTTAAAACCAATTTTGAATTTCAAATCTCAAATTTCAAATTAAATAATGACATTTCAAGAACAAATAAAACAAGGGATTCCTACGGAACTTCCTCAACCAAAAGCTTACGAACCCAATATCAATCACGCTCCAAAGCGTAAAGAAATCTTAACCGACGAGGAAAAGAAATTGGCTTTACAAAATGCGTTGCGTTATTTCAATCCTCAATTTCATGCCACTTTAATCCCTGAATTCAAGAAAGAATTAGAGGATTTTGGAAGAATTTATATGTATCGTTTTCGTCCGGATTATGAAATGAAAGCCCGTCCGATAAACGATTATCCGGCGAAATCTCAACAAGCTGCGGCGATTATGTTGATGATTCAGAATAATTTGGATTATGCCGTGGCGCAACATCCTCACGAATTGATTACCTATGGCGGAAATGGTGCGGTTTTTTCCAATTGGGCGCAATATCTTTTGACGATGCAATATTTGTCGGAAATGACGGACGAGCAAACTTTGGTGATGTATTCTGGGCATCCGATGGGGCTTTTCCCTTCTCACAAAGACGCTCCGAGAGTTGTTGTAACTAATGGAATGATGATTCCAAATTATTCAAAACCTGATGATTGGGAGAAATTCAATGCTTTGGGTGTTACGCAATACGGACAAATGACGGCAGGAAGTTATATGTACATCGGTCCACAAGGAATTGTACATGGAACGACGATAACGGTTCTGAATGCTTTTAGAAAAATCAATAAATCACCAAAAGGAGGCTTGTTTGTGACTTCTGGATTGGGTGGAATGTCAGGAGCACAGCCAAAGGCAGGAAATATCGCAGGTTGTGTAACGGTTTGTGCTGAGGTGAATCCTAAAATCACGAAAATTCGTCACGACCAAAAATGGGTGAATGAAATCCATGAAAATATGGATGAATTGATTGAAAGAGTGAGAAAAGCTCAAGAAAATCAAGAAACCGTTTCTTTGGCTTACCTTGGAAATATCGTTGATGTTTGGGAAAAATTTGAGGATGCTGGTTTGAAAATCGATATCGGTTCCGACCAAACGTCTTTGCATAATCCTTGGGCAGGTGGTTATTATCCAGCTGGAATTTCTTTTGAAGAATCCAATACGATGATGGCTGAAAATCCAGAATTATTCAAAGAAAAAGTTCAGGAAACCTTGAGAAGACACGCTGCAGAAATTAACAAACATACAGAAAAAGGAACCTATTTTTTCGATTATGGAAATGCCTTTTTATTGGAAGCGTCGCGTGCAGGAGCAGATGTGATGTCTGCAACGCCAAGTTTGGGAAGGGAATTCAAATATCCAAGCTATGTTCAAGATATAATGGGGCCAATGTGTTTCGATTATGGTTTTGGACCGTTCCGCTGGGTTTGTACAAGTGGAAAACCGGAAGATTTACAAAAAACAGATGATATTGCTTGTGCAGTTTTAGAAGAGATGATTCAGAATTCTCCTGCTGAAATTCAGCAACAAATGAAAGATAATATCCAATGGATAAAAGGCGCTCAAGAAAATAAATTGGTGGTTGGTTCACAGGCGAGAATTTTATATGCCGATGCGGAAGGAAGAATGAAAATCGCAGAAGCCTTCAATAAAGCCATTGCCAACGGAGAAATCGGAGCAGTAGTTTTAGGAAGAGACCATCACGATGTTTCGGGAACGGATTCTCCTTACCGTGAGACTTCTAATATCTATGACGGTTCAAGATTTACAGCGGATATGGCGATTCACAATGTGATTGGCGATAGTTTCCGAGGAGCAACTTGGGTTTCTATCCACAACGGTGGTGGCGTTGGTTGGGGAGAAGTGATTAATGGTGGTTTCGGAATGTTATTGGATGGAAGCGATGATGCAGACAGACGATTGAAATCAATGCTTTTCTGGGACGTGAACAACGGAATTTCCAGAAGAAGTTGGGCAAGAAATGAAGGTGCTATTTTTGCCATCAAACGTGCCATGGAAGCCGAACCAAATTTGAAAGTTACGCTGCCGAATTTGGTGGATGATAGTTTACTTTAATTTTTTTTTAAAAATATTATTAAACAACAAAAGTTCTAAACTTCAATAAAAAAGGCTATCAAATTTGATAGCTTTTTTTTATTTATTTTCACCTTATTTAATTAGAAAACAAGTTGGTACTGAAAATATTATTTAATATTAAAAAAGTCGTTTATTTAATTTAACTTTTAAAAAGAATAAAACTCTAAGTTTTAAATATTAAATTATGAAAATCTCCATTCCAAAACCATGTCACGAAAATTGGGATCAAATGACACCCGCCGAAAAGGGAAAATATTGTGGTATTTGCAGTAAAAATGTTACTGATCTTACCACAATGTCTGATGATCAAATTCTAAATGAATTACAATCTAACACCGACATCTGCGTCGTTGCGAACCATTCTCAAATGAATAGAAATTTAGAATATTCTTTTATTAATTCATTATTTTCAAAATTTGCATTAGGTGTTATTTTGACCTCCGCTGGAATTGTAAGTATCAATGCTCAACAAAAAGAAAATCAACAAACGACGAAAGGAAAAGTGACACATATTAGTGCTAACAAAGACACTAACAATGTTCGTGTAATGGGCAAAATGGCTTATATTCCTCCGAAAAAAGATACGATTAGAAAGCCTTTCCGCCTTGGGAAAATTGCGGCTTACCCTAATAAAGACAAAGCCAACCCAATCTATGTTTTGGACGGAATTATCGTTGATGAGAAAAAAGTTAAAGATCTAAAACCTAGTAATATAGAAAAAATCGAAGTCCTCAAAGATGAAAAAGCGAAAAATAAATATGGCGAAAAAGCAAAAGATGGCGTCATTGTAATCACCTCGAAAAAGAAATAATTTAAAATAAAAAAGGCTAATTCAGATTTGAAATAGCCTTTTTTATCTTTAATACTTTGTATCCGCAGATGGTCCGTAGCTTGGTGGTAATGGAATATCATTTAATCGATAATAGACGCCTAGTTGCGCTCTGTGATGCGTCGCTTGATTCAGCGCATGTCGGATGGCACAGTACTTTGTCCATTCCATCATCGTTTCGCCATTATTTTTTATAGCCCAATTCGGTTCTAGTTGATCTTCTGTCGCCGCTTCTAGACTTGCAATTCCAGCATTGTAATCGTCTTCTAACTTTTGCTGAAGTTCGGCTTTTGTTGAGATCTTAACTGGTTGATAATCGCCTTTTCCAAAGTCTAACTCTGATGTGTTAAGAATAAATTTGGCCACGCAAAAACCTCAGCAATATGTGATGCTAACGGCATTAATTTCATACTTTTCTCGTGCGGTGCGTAATCATTTTTATTCTCAGGAAAACGATCAAAAATGCTTAAGTTGTTTCGTACTCGTTTTTTAATTCTTCTTTAAGTTGTTATAATGTATCCATTTTTGTGTGATTTGTGAATTATAAAATTACTGTCTTTAATTTCAAAAATATGTTAATGCTTTATTAAATAAAGATAAAACTAAAGCTTCTCGATTTCGTTTAATAAAAATTTAATAAAATGACAAAATTTTAAATATAACGTATCGCATAATAAATATCATGAAAGTCGGATAAGGTATATATTTTGCAAGTTATTGGTATTCAAAAAAATTATTACAATGAGTCAAAACTACACAAATCCCTACAAGTACTGGTATCTTCCGTTAATTACAGGGATTATCTTTATCATTAGTGGAATATATATTTTCCGTACACCGCTTGCTTCTTATTTAACATTATCGATGTTATTTGCAGCTATCTTTTTTGTTACAGGTATCATGGAAGTTGTAAACGCTTTTAGCAACAGACAATATCCCAACTGGGGATGGTCCCTAGCTGGAGGTATTGTTGATTTAATTTTAGGGATTATGCTAATCTCTTCGCCTGCTTTGAGTGCGACAATATTGCCGTTATATGTTGGGATTACGATTTTGTTTCGTTCGATTATGGGTATTGGATCGTCTTTAGCATTAAAAAAAGTTGGGATTAAATCTTGGGCGACTGTGATGATTTTTAGTATTTTGGGATTATTATTCGCGATACTAATGATTGCAAATCCTGTTTTTGGAGGTTTAACAATTGTGTACTACACAGCTATTTCATTTATTATGATTGGTGTTTTCCAAATCATGCTTGCTTTGGGTTTGAAAAAACTGAAATAAATACAATCTTTTTTAAACAAAAAACAGTCTCAAAATTTTGAGACTGTTTTTTTATTTTTTAATTGCTGCTAAAGCTTTATCATAGTGAGGTTCTTGGCTAATGTCTGCGACTTGTTCTTCGTACACGATTTTGCCTTGCGGATCAATAACAACTACCGCTCGACTTAGCAATCCTCGTGACGCGCCGTCCATCATTTCGACGCCATAACGTTTCCCAAAATCTGTTCTAAAATCTGACAACATTACAACATTTTTAATACCTTCTGCACCACAAAAACGCTTTTGCGCAAAGGGCAAATCTTTAGAAATACATAACACCGACGTATTTGGAAGATCAGCTGCCATCTCATTAAACTTTCTTACTGACATCGAGCAAACGCCTGTATCAACACTCGGAAAAATATTTAGGATTAAATATTTTCCTTTGTAACTCTCAAGACTTTTGCTTTCCATTTTGTCATCTGTCAGTTCAAAATTAGGAGCCACAGCACCAACATTAGGAAGTTTTGCAAAAGTTTTTATTTCTTTACCGCGCATTAACACTGTCGATTGTTGAGCGTTTGAAAATCCAACAACCATTAACAATCCGAAACTTAATATTTTTAAAGCTTTCAATATTTCTAAAATTTAAATCAAATTTAAAACAAAAAAACTTCCTTTCGGAAGCTTTAGCTTATTTTAATAAAGATGTATTAATCTCACTCATGACAGCTTTTAGCTGATCGAGTGTATAACCTTCGCCTTGTATCTTTATTGCATAACGGTCTTTAACAAGATACTGAATTTCCGATTCCATAATTTCTCCATTTTTCTTCTCAGAAACGCTTGCACGTACGTTATTAAAATTGGTTGTTTTCTCATAACCTTCAGCATCTGTTTTTTCTGATTCTGCTTTTAGCGCCATCATCAACATAGCAAGCATACCGCTCCCAGCTTCGCCTGCGCCGTCAACAATGCTAATCTCAACATACTTATCTGCGTTGTCGCTATACTTTGCATCTGCCGAAGCTAAACCCATCATAGAGCTATCTCCTACTCTTATTTCGGTTCTTGCTAAACCTAGTGCGGTTGTTGGCAGAATAGACTTTAGCTCATCATTAGTTGCTGGAGCTGTTGTTTTCAACTCTTTCATTTTTTTCTCGATATCATCCATAGATGCTGATAAGTTGTTGAGGGTTTTTGCACCGCTGACAACGTCACCTACCGAAGTGGAAGTTTTTGCGTTAGCATCATCATTTTTCTTACAAGCAACTAAGCTGACTACAGCCAATGCTAAAAGTGTTCTTTTCATAATTTTATCTTTGATGTGATACAAATCTAATATTTTAAAACTAAATTGACAATTATCAAATTCGAGCCTCGAAAAAATAATATTATTTTTTTGTAACATTTTAAAGAATCAGTCACTAACCTTGTGAGAACTAAAATAAATGACAACTCTAGAATCTGAGTTTTTACAAAAAATCGACAAGCATAAAGGCATCATTTTCAAAATTTCGAAAATGTATATGGACAATCGGGAAGATCAAGAAGATCTTTTCCAAGAGATTACATTTCAGGTTTGGAAGGCTTTTTCGAGTTTTAAAGGCGAAAGCGAATTTTCGACTTGGCTCTATCGTGTGGCGCTTAACACCGCTATTGTATTTTTAAAATCAGAGAAAAGAAGAAGCTTTATCGACAATGCAGAAGTCTCAAATTTTAAAATTGAACAAGAAGATTACAACCACGAAAAAGAAGAGAAACTTCAAAAAATGTACGAAGCCATCCAACAACTTAATCCTATCGATAAAGCTTTTATCTTTTATTATCTCGAAGATTTTTCGGGAAAAGATATTGCACAACAAATGGGAATCTCCGAGGGCAACGTCCGCGTAAAAATGAATCGTGCAAAAAATAAATTAAAAGACATTTTATCTAATCCATAAATTACAAAGAAATGAATATAGATGAACTAAAAAATATTTGGGATAATGACGAAAGCCAAAATACGCCTGAAGTCAGCCTAGAACAAAGAAAAAGCCTAAATCTACCTTTAGAAAAAATCCGTCGGAATATGCGTTGGGAGTTTTGGTCAACCGTAATACTTTTAGCTTTTGTGTTGGTTGCAATTTGGGGAATCCAAATGCCATTTAGATTCCGATTGTATTTAGAAATTTTGGTAGCAGCGATGACTGTGGTTACCTTCTTTTTCTATTCTAAATTTTTCAAACTTTATAAAGAAATCACCAATCCCGAATTAGAAACTTTAACATCATTAAAAGACTTGTTGACACAGTTTAATCTTAACAAGCAATATTATCTGTCGTTCTACATCAGCTTCGTTCCATTTTTGGTTGGCGAAATGATTATCGTTATAGAATCTATTCCAAAATCTAGAGATTTGCCCGACTTAGCATTAGCCATTTATTTTGTTGGATCAATCTTGGCAGGACTTCTATTTTTATGGCTTTTAGGAAAATTCTGGTTTCAATATTATTATGGAAAATATATTGACAAAGTCGAAAAACTTGTTGAAGAATTACAAGCTTAATAATAAAATAAAAGCGCGATGTCCAAGGACATCGCGCTTCTTTTATTCTTATTGTTTGGCTTCTGTATAACTTTGGAAAGCCTGTTCGAGACTTTCGTATTTCCCTTTGAATTCCGAGATTGGCGAATCTTGAATGATATTTCCTTTATGAATCAAAATCACGCGTGAGCAAAGCGCTTCCACTTCTTGCATGATGTGTGTTGATAAAATAACAGTTTTTTCTTTCCCAATTTCTTTAATTACATTTCGGATTTCAACAATTTGGTTAGGATCTAATCCGTTGGTAGGTTCATCCAAAATCAATAAGTCTGGTTGATGAAGAATCGCTTGTGCAAGGCCAACACGCTGTTTGTAACCTTTAGAAAGTTGACTTATTTTTTTCGATTTTTCCGGTGTTATCCCAACCAATTCAACAACCTCGTCTACTCTATTTTTTTTGATTCCGTGGATGTTCCCCACAAACTGAAGATATTCTTTAACGAACATTTCTTGATAAAGTGGATTATTTTCTGGGAGAAAACCAATCTTTTTTTTGCTTTCGATATCGTGCGTTGTAATGTCTTTTTGATCCAATAAAATTTGACCTTCATCAATCTTCAAAGCGCCAACAATAGACTTCATCAGCGTTGATTTTCCTGCACCATTTGGACCGAGAAGTCCGATAATTTCGTTTTTATTAATTAAAATATTAACATCATTAAGTGCCACTTGGTCACCAAATTTCTTCGTCAGATTTATAATATCTAAAGCCATTATTTACAAATATCTAGGGCAAAAATACTAAATCTAATTCTGAAATTCATTTCTCTTTTAAAACAATTTTCAAAGCCTAAAATTTTTCGTAAATTTGCAAACCTATGGGACAAATCCTCGCAATTGACTACGGAAAAGTAAGAACAGGACTCGCTGCCACCGATGATGCCAAAATTATCGCAAGTGTGCTAACGACTGTGGAAACGCCAAAGTTGATCGTTTTCCTAAAGGATTATTTCAGCAAGAATAATGTAGAAGCGGTTGTTATTGGCTTACCAACCGACCTCAAAGGACAACTTTCTGAAATAGAAAGGGAAATTCAGCAGTTTTTGAAAGTTTTTGAAACTGAATTTCCTGATAAAAAAGTATATCGTTTGGATGAGCGTTTTACTTCCAAAATGGCTTCATTTTTTATAAGTCAAAGCGGAAAAAATAAAAAACAAAGACAAGAAAAAGGTCTTATAGACCGTGTAAGTGCAACCATAATTTTGCAAAATTTTTTAGATCAACAATGATTTTACCAATACGCGCCTTTGGCGATTCAATATTAAGAAAAGTGGCTCACGATATCGACAAAGATTATCCTGAGTTACAGACTTTGATAGACAATATGTTCGAAACCATGAATGGTGCTAACGGCATTGGCCTTGCTGCGCCCCAAATCGGCTTGGACATTAGACTTTTTATCGTGGACATTACGCCACTTGCGGACGACGAAGATTACGAAGATATTGCGGAAGAACTTAAGACTTTCAAAAAAGTATTTATCAATGCAAAAATCCTTGAAGAAAGCGGTGAAGAATGGAAATTCAACGAAGGTTGTCTATCGATTCCGGAAGTTAGAGAAGATGTAAAACGCAAAGAAACTATCAAAATTGAATATTTTGATGAAAATTTTGTAAAACATATCGATACTTTTTCGGATATTCGTGCGCGCGTTATTCAACATGAGTACGACCATATCGAGGGCATACTTTTCACGGATCACCTAAGCGCACTAAAAAAGAAATTGGTAAAAGGAAAACTACAAAAAATCGCTAACGGCGATGTAGGCGTTAACTACAAAATGCGCTTCCCGAAATAATTTAAAATAAATAAGAAAAAAATAAACAACGACTAAACATTGAAACAATGCAGTTAGAAAAAATAATTTCAATCTCAGGAAAACCAGGACTTTTCAAATTAGTTTCTCAATTAAGAAATGGATTTATTGTTGAAGATATCACAACTAAAAAGAAAGTTAGCATCTCAAACTCTAGCCAAGTTAGCTTGCTAGACAATATCGCGATGTTCACTTTTGATAAAGAAGTTCCGTTATTTGAAGTATTTGAAAATATTGCTAAAAAATACGATTTCAAACAAACGATTAACCACAAGTCAAAAAGTGACGAGCTTAAGACTTTTATGGAAGAATCGCTTCCTAACTACGATACAGAAAGAGTATACGAGTCTGATATCAAAAAATTAGCGCAATGGTATAATCTTTTGCAAAAAGCGGGTTACATTACACCAGAAAGCTTTGTAAAAGTTGAGGAAGTTGTAGAAGAAGCGCCAGCAGCTGAGGAAAAACCAGCTAAAAAAACGACTAAAAAAGCAACTGAAAAAACTGAGGATGCTGAAGAAAAACCAGCTAAAAAACCTGCAACTAAAAAGACCACTAAAAAAGAAGATTAATTATAAATCGTCAATTCGGGTAAAATTCGTTGAAAGTTTTATGTAAAGAATTGTCACAATTTTAATTAAAACAATAAAAACTCTATCAAAAGGTTTATTTTTGATGGAGTTTCTTTTTAATATTGAGTTATGAGAATTGTGTCCTTGGTACCGTCGTTGACAGAGATTTTGTTTGATTTTGGATTGACTTCCGAAGAGGTTGTTGGCAGAACAAAATTCTGTGTTCATCCCAAAAATAAAGTCCAAGATGTTGCGATAATTGGCGGAACCAAAAACATTAATATTGAAAAGATAAAATCTCTAAACCCCGACATCATCCTCGCCAACAAAGAGGAAAACGTTAAAGAGCAAGTCGAAGAATTAATGCAAACGCACAAAGTGATTGTCACGCACGTCGAAACTTTGGAAGACAATTATTATTTGCTAAAAAACCTCGGAAATTTACTTAACAAAAAAGAAGTTGCACAACAATTCAATCTTAAAATTCAGGAGCAATTTAATTTTGAAAAAGCTAAAACCAAACTAAAAGTCGCTTATCTTATTTGGAAAGATCCTTTTATGAGCATTGGTCGCGACACTTTTATTCATCATGTTTTACAAGACATCGGTTTCGAAAATTTCTTCGCCAATCAAAAACGTTATCCAAGTTTTGAGCTAACAGATTTGGCGGATGCTGATGTTATTTTTCTGTCTTCAGAACCTTATCCTTTTAAAGAAAAGCACGTCGAAGAACTTCAGAAAATTTATCCCAACAAAATCATCAAAATTGTTGATGGCGAAGCTTTTTCTTGGTACGGCACCCGAATTGCGCACATCGGAGATTATTATCAAAACTTGGTTTCGGAGGTTTTAAAAAGTAAGTAAAGAGAATTTAAATCAAACTACTTTTTATACTCTAGATAAATTCCGTCCCAGATTTTTACAATTTCTTTGGATAGTTTTTCAAGCGATTTGTTTTCGGATTCTAATCGCAGATTATCTACATCTTGATTTTCTTTCCAAATATAAGATTTTTTCTCAACTTCATCCGTTGCTTCTGTCAAACCGTATAAATATTCTGTATGCACATCAAACAAAGCCGCAGAAGAGGTCGTTCTCACTTTCACTTCTTTGTTTTTAAGGTAGCCCAAAGCAAAAACATTTTGAGGTCCAAAATTCTTTGCATCGACAGAAAATTCTGTATCAAACGTGTAAACTAAGAGCATTTGTGCTTTCATTTTTGCAGCAGCCAAACGCAAATCTTTTATCGTTCTATAATTATAAGGAAGCAACAATCTGTTGAATGGTGAAATCTGTTTGATGCCTTGCAGTTTTTCAATCTCTTGAATTTGTTTTTCCTCGTTTGCATCTCGTGTCAAGATTATCGTAAAATTTCCATTATTGGCTTGATTTTCATTTTGAGAATAACGATAATTAGAATATCTCGGCGCTTGGATTCTTGCAATGGCAATCGTTACGGGAAATTCAGCTGTTGGTTTGTTAGACAAAACTTTAGAAATGTCTTCGTCCGCCAATTCCGAAAATTTGACATCGCCGCCTGGCGTCACATATTTGGTGGAGCAAGAACTTAAAACAAGTAATAAAAAACTGGTAAAAAAAGTTGAGATTTTAGTTTCATAATAAATAATTTGACTGTTGTGATTTTATTTATAATACAACGGAAAAATAGTTTTACAAGTATTTGGTAAATAAATATTTTTTGAACAATTTCCAAAACAAAAGGCTAATTTTCCAGGTTAGCCTTTTTGTTTTTTATGTAAGATTAAATCCAATGAAAACTTAGTACAGATTTCATTTCTTCGATAATGTTGTCATTGTTGAGATATTCTGCTTCTCCAAAGCGGAGTTTAAAATCAAATTCGTTGGAAAGATTTTCCAAAATATGTGACAAAGATTTTATTTCACCTTCAAACCAATTCGACCAAGCGAATAAGATTTCTTCTTGATCTTTTTTAAACTGATAAAAATCGAAATCAACGCCTTTATCAAAAGCCAAATGACTGTATTAACAAATCAATTTCCAAGAACTTTTTTGCAAATATTCTATAATTGCGTAAAACTTAGAAGTCTCGATATTGATGGCAATTTGTAAATCCATGCCTCAAAAATTATGATTAAATAATCTCGGCAACTTTCTCGCAAATCCATTGCAAAAGCTCTTCGTCGGCCTTTGTGAAAGGATCAATCTTGTGACTGTCGATGTCGATTTGGCCAATGTTTTTTCCGTCTTTAAAGATCGGAACAACGATTTCGGATTTTGTATCAATCGAACATGACAGATAATTGTCTTGCGCATGTACATCTGGAACCACGAAAGTCTCTCCAGAAACGGCAACTTGCCCACAAATCCCTTTCCCAAACGGAATAATTGTGTGATCAGTTTCTGCACCAACATAAGGTCCAAGAATCAATTCTTCTTTTTCACCATTTCTAAAATAGAAGCCCGTCCAATTGTAATAGTCAACCTCTTGATCAAGAAGTTGGCAGATTTTTAATAATTTAGAATTTGTATCTGCATCTGGCGCGTCCAAAATTAGACCTGCACGTTTTTTTAATTCGTTCATATTTAATAATATTAATCGATAAGACTCACCTCTTTGTAACCAAACATCCCTCGGTCTTTAATGATTTCGGCAACACCTTTAGGCAACTGCTCTTCCCAACCGCATTCGTGACAATTGATTTTTTTGAGAACGTCTCTCGAATAGATTTCTAAAAACTGAGGATTGTAATCTTTGATGTCAACAATTCTCTTATTTAGTTTAAAATATTTGTAAAGTTCTTTTAGATTTGACTGGACTTTCAAATTCTCGGAAGTCAGTAAATCGCCTGTTGTAGCATCTTTGTACGGATATAGATATACGCGCATATCTTTTTTGAAGAACTTTCCAAAAGCCTCCAAAATTCCGCCTGATAAATTTTTGTAATACTCTTCATCAAAAACATCCAAAAGATTGTTAACGCCCATCGCTACACCAATATTCTGATTGGTATAGGCTGAGAAATAATCAACCATTCTGTAATATTCTGAGAAGTTAGATATCATAATCGTATAACCTAACTTAGCCAAAACATCCACCCTATCTAGAAAATCTCTTTCGTCAATATCACCGTATGCACGTAGGTTTGCGATGGTAATTTCAAAAAGAACTTGTGTATCTTCATTGGTACAACCAACGTCTTTTAGGAACATATCAAGTCCATTGACAAACATATCGATGTTCACTTTTGTAACTGGTCTAAAGCTTCCTCTAACTGCGAAAATATTTTTCTTATAAAGAATATCTGCTGGCAGCATATTGTTACCTTCCGAATTAAAAATAACTGCATCGGTCATGCCTTTTTTCACCAATTGCAAACTCATCAATCGATTATCAACATATTCGAAACATGGTCCACTAAAGTCAATCATATCAATCTCCACGCGGTCTGTCGATAATTCGTCATAAAGCGAATCGATCAATCTTCTCGGATTGTCAGCATAATAAAAAGCGCCATATATCAAGTTAACACCCAAAGCACCCAAAGTCTCTTGTTGCAAAGTCGCATCATTGTCATTGAATTTCACATGAATAACAATTTCGTTATAATCTTCATTTTCTGACAATTGATAACGAATACCCACCCAACCATGACCTTTCATGGTTTTATCAAAATTGATGGTTGTTACAGTATTGGCGTAGGAAAAGAATTTTTTCCCTGGATTGTTGTCTCGAGAAATACGCTCTTCCACCAAGCCTACTTCATAACGAAGCATCTTGCGAAGACGATTTTGAGTTACGTAGCGGTTTTTAGTTTCTTTTCCATAAATAGCGTCACTAAAATCTTTATCGTATGCCGACATGGCTTTTGCGATTGTTTGTGATGCCGCCCCAGCACGGAAAAAATATCTTACTGTCTCTTGTCCCGCTCCAATTTCCGCAAAAGTTCCGTAAATTGAACTATCTAAATTAATTGCTAAAGCTTTTTGTTTTGGTGTTAATTTTTGATGAATAACAGACATGTAGAATTTTTTGTAAATTTACCAAAATAAATCCAAATCTAACGAATGCGGCTTAAATTTTTAGGCACCGGAACTTCCCAAGGAATCCCTATTATAGGAAGTCATCATCCTGTCTGTTTATCGACAAATCCTAACGATAAACGCCTTCGGGCGTCGGTTATTATCACACTTGATAATGACAAGAAAATCCTTATCGATTGCGGCCCAGATTTTCGCCAACAGATGCTTGCGAATCACGAAGAACAAGTGGACGCCGTACTTATTACGCACGAACATAATGACCATATTATCGGATTGGATGATCTACGCCCTCTCATTTTTAAAAATAAAATGGAAATGCCTCTTTATTGTCAAGAGCGTGTTGGTAAAGAAATTAAATTCCGTTTTCCGTATGCTTTTGCAGAAGAAAAGTATCCAGGATCGCCGTCATTTATTATCGAAAGAGCGACTGAGCATTTCGAAGTTTTTGGAGAAGCAATTACAAGTATTGATGTGATGCATTCTGCATTGCCTATTTTAGGTTACAAACTTCGTAATATGGCTTATGTTACAGATGCGAGTCACATCTCTGATATCGAAAAAGAAAAGCTTAAAAATCTTGATTTTTTCATTATTAATTGTCTTCGTAAGGAACAACCACATCATTCGCATTTTATCTTACCAGAAGTTTTAGAATTAGTGAAAGAATTAAACCCAAAAATGACTTATTTGACACATATTTCTCATCTTTTAGGATTTCATGATGATTTGGTAGCCGAACTTCCGTCACATATCCAGCCTGCTTATGATGGATTGGAAATAGAATTTTAAATTTTTGAAATTGATTTTCAAATAAATAGAATCTACAAATTAAAAAAACACGGAAAACATTTTTACTAAAACGAAATATTTGTATATTTGCACACCTCAATACAACGCTCGGATGGCGGAATTGGTAGACGCGCACGACTCAAACTCGTGTTCCTAGGAGTGTGGGTTCGATTCCCACTCCGAGTACTAAAAGCAAGCATTTTTAATGTTTGCTTTTTTTTGTTTTTACACTCAAAACTTTTTTACAAGTTCTTAATTAAAATATTTTAAAACTTATTCGTTTATTTAAAACAAATACAAAATAAGAATGATTTTTGCATCAATATTTAGTACATCAAAACTTTATATTATGAAAAATCTAAAAAATAAACCTCCAATATTTGTTATTGTTTTGTTTGTAGTTATTGTATTAATGATAATTGTATACTTTGCGATAGCCGCACTTTTCCCAGATATCTTTAACAACCTTAACGAAACCAATCAAATCAACAAATAAATTACAAAGCCTATTTTTAAACAAATGGGCTTTTTTATTTTTAAAATGTGAGATTAGAAATAGACACTAGTTTTACACCTATTCATTTTGCCGATGTCATTGATTTCATTATGAAAATTCAATTCTATTAATTACAATTTTTCTCATCAAAACAGAGTTCCCAAACCTTGATTTTTGTCACTCAAAAGTCCTATTCATCGACTAATGAATACTTTTTCTTCAATTAACATCCATATTTCTTTGTACTTCTATACACAATCATTTAAGACATATTAAAAAAATGGCTTTTTAGGAATGGCGGCTGTTACCAACGGCCGATTTAACCAAAATACTACAGGTTGAACAAGTCCTTCAGTCTACGCAAAAATTAGTTATGACAAGCAAGTTAACAATGATCTGAGAGTTCGTTTAACAGGTTCGGTTTACAATGCAGCGCAAACACATAGTTTATATTTCTATGACGGTGACAGAGCTGGTTCTCGATATTATTATGTGATGGAAAATGCAGCAGTTACATCTTCTGCTAACTTTGATTTACAAACTGCCACCTAATACCTGAAACCTATTACATAATATCTATCACTTCAATTTCTTATCTTTGTCGTGTGCAAGTCAGTCAAGAAAATTTACAAGAATTAGAGTTTCCGCGCTTGTTGGCCGAAATCGCGCCACTCGCCTACTCTCCCAAAATATCCGAAAAAATCCTCGAGCTTCAACCAATGTCTATTGATGAAGCCGAATTGTCATTAAAAAAAACATCCGAATTCTTAAGTTCTTACGAAAGCGAAAACGCGATTCCTTTTGATGAGTATGAAGATATCGAAGATGCGTTAAAAGTGATGCACATCGAGAATTATCGATTAGAAAATCATGCTTTTATCAAAATCAAAAACTTAACAGAGCAAGTTGGCAAGCTTCAAAATTACTTTCCAAAGTTGATCGACGTTTTTCCAAATCTTAATAATGATGTTAAAGATTTAGATTTTAGAAAAGAAATCATTGATAAAATCGCAAAAGTTTTTAATCGTTTTGGAGAAGTTAAAAGTGATGCATCAACGGATTTAAAAACAATTCGAGGCGAAATTCAACATGCCAGAAAAGCCATTCAGGAGAATTTTAATCGCGCATTATCTTCGCTTGCGCAAGGTGATTTTTTGGATGATATTCGTGAAAGTATTATCGATGACCAACGCGTTTTAGCAGTTAAATCTGGTTATAAAAAAAGAGTTGCTGGTCGTACATTAGGCGTTTCCAAAACAGGTTCTATCACTTACATTCAGCCAGAAAGTGTTGTTAAACATCAGTTTCGTCTTCGTGAAAATGAAGAATTAGAGAAAAAAGAAATTGACAAAATTCTTAGAAAGCTAACCGCCGAACTTGCAGAGTTTCAGCCGCAATTAGAGGATTATCAGACTTATATTTTTGACCTCGACATCATCCGTGCAAAAGCAAGGTTTGCAAAAATCATTAATGGTGTTTTACCAAAAATTAATCGTCATAAAAGTTTAAAACTGATTAACGCTTTCCATCCTTTACTTTGGTTAAGAAACAAAGCCGAAAACAAAGAGATATATTCGCAGACTTTAGAACTTTCTGAGAAGAATCGTATCATTTGTATTTCTGGTCCAAATGCTGGCGGAAAGTCGATTACGTTAAAAACCTTAGGTTTACTTCAGTTGATGATCCAGACAGGGATTTTGGTTCCTGTTCATCCAAAGTCGGAGATGTTTTTCTTTGATAAATTAATGACGGACATCGGCGATAACCAATCGATTGAAAATCATCTTTCGACCTACTCTTCTCGACTCAAAAAAATGGCGAGCATCATTCGCGAAGCCAACGACAATACGTTATTGTTAATCGACGAATTTGGGACAGGATCCGATCCAGAATTGGGTGGTGCTTTGGCAGAAGCTTTTCTAGAATTTTTCTACGAAAAAGGAAGTTATGCGATTATCACAACGCACTATACCAACATCAAATTGGTTGTCGAGCAACTTCCACACGCGATGAATGCGGCAATGCTTTTCGATGAAGAAACTTTGGAGCCGATGTACAAATTGGAAATCGGACAAGCGGGAAGTTCGTTTACTTTCGAAGTTGCGGAGAAAAATAGAATTCCGAGATTCATCATTCATAATGCGAAAAAGAAAGTTGAGCACGACATCGTTAATCTTGACAAAACGATTGTAAAACTTCAACAAGAAAAATATGAAGTCGAAAAACTAAAATCTGACCTTACAACTCGAAAAGAATCTGTTGAAGACAAACGTGATAATCTTCACAAACTGAATGAACAATTGCAACAAAAGTTGTTTAACTTTCAAAAATTGTACGAAGATGAACATCGCAAATTGCAATTCGGAAACAAAGTCGAAGCTTTTATTGACAGCTATACGAAAGGAAAATCTCGTAAAGATATCGTTAAAGATTTTGTTAAACTTTTGGAACAAGAAAAATTCCGAAAAGTTGGCGCCGATAAAGATGAATCCAAGCGTCTGCAAGTTGTAAAACGTAAAATTACGCAACAACTGAAGAAAGAAGAAGTCATTGAAAAGATTGCTGAAACCAATGAAAAAATCGAAGAAAAGCGTCAAAAAGAACGTGCACTTTGGTTGAAAATCGGGCAACGTGTTCGCATCTCAGGAAGCACCAGCGTCGGAACCATCGAAATGATTAACAAGAATAAAATCACGGTTAATTACGGAACTTTCAAAACAGTGATTAGCGCAGATGAGTTAGAGAGGATTTAAGATTTTAAGATCTAGATAAAGCAAAAAATACGTAATAATTATAGCGAATTAGATTAAGTAAGATCGCAAAAACACCTTCAAAACAATATGAAATATGAAACTTACTGGTCATTTCTTGACACACCAAGCAATTCAATTTCTTCAGATATTGTATTATTTATTGCTTTGCTAATTTCCATTTTCGTTTTTTTAATTATATTAAAATTTAAAAAATCAAACTTCGAAAAGAAATTCTATTTGTTCATAGTAGGAATATTTATCCTTATTACTTTGCCAATGTATATTCATACACGTTTTTTCGCAAAAGACGATAGTCAACAAAGGTTAATTGAATTTATTAATTCTAGCGAAAGAAAAGTAGTAGAAGGGAAAATATCCAATTTCACTAGAGGTCACAAAGGAAAAACTAGCTTCGAAAGTTTTGATGTTGATTCAATTCATTTTGAATATTATGATAATGCAATCTCCGAATTCAGTCATTTTGGAGGAAATCATAGTAATGTTTTCCATGATGGATTAAATGTTCGAATCATTTATGCAAATGGAGAAGCAAACAACGAAATTTTAAAATTGGAAATAGAAAAATAATTTAGTCCAGACGGAAATTATTTATCACTTCCAAAAAT
Source organism: Soonwooa sp. (assembly GCF_032062245.1). Taxonomy (NCBI): domain Bacteria; kingdom Pseudomonadati; phylum Bacteroidota; class Flavobacteriia; order Flavobacteriales; family Weeksellaceae; genus Soonwooa; species Soonwooa sp. Next base: position 62,819 of record NZ_DAMBQF010000003.1, on the reverse strand, counting down.
GTCGAAACATCGATAAATAAAAATAAGCCATTTCTTTAGAATGTCGATCGTTAACCCAATTGGAGATATTTTGTGTGGCTAGAAGCACGTCTTTATTTTGGATTTTAGTTTTCAAAATTGTTGCATAAGCGACATGGTCAAAAACGTCCGTCAATTCCAAAATCATAGCATCTGCCTCCGAATATATGACTTTATGATTTTTATATTTTGCAAAGAATATTCCGAATTTGGGAAGAGATTTTCGTCGATATCTTTTATGTTTTTAGAATAATAATTTTGAAGTGTAGCCCAAGCTTTTCCACTATCCGTTGCAATTGGCATCACTTCTATTGACATTAATTTTAATTTAGAAAACTGCTTTTCTTTAGCAGACTCTAAGCTTTTTGCGAGTTCGGATTTTGTTTCTTTAATCGTTTCTAAATCTACACTATTCAAGCTTTTTTCGTAAGCTTCCCAATCTTTTGGTAAGCTTGTTGGCTCAGATCTAAAAAAGTTTTTAGCCAAAGACAATTGACTAATAGCAAACTCTAATTTTTGAGGAATTTCCAGCTCAAACGAAAAATGATCATTCGACGAAAAGAATAAAGCAAAGGCTTTTTTATCTTTTAAATATTTGAAATAAATACTGTTAACCGAACCTCTTTCGCGATAGATAATACTTTCGTTATCAGAATAATAAATCGAATCAACATCTTTTAACTGCTCTTTAACCTTTGCAATCGTCACCGCTTCTTGCTTGTCTGTCCACACAAGATTCATCGCACCTTGATCGATATTATTAAATTTATACTCTAACTCATCTTCAAAACCAAAACTGAAAAAATTATTGCTTTCGCTATTTAATTCCAAATCGCCAAGTTGCCACAAAAACAAAGATTCTGCACGGTTCTTGGCTTTCATTTTAATATTAAAAGGCAAAATAAAATTATCTTTATCAAACGTCACATTTTTCTCAACTTTCTTTAATTGAAGCATTTTCGCGATCTCTTCTTGCGACGGAATTTTCTCTAAAGTTGTCGCAGGTTTTACAATTTTTTCAGTTGAAACTGCTGGCTTTTGCGCTTTATCAGAGCAAGAACTTAAGAGACAAATTGTTAGAAAACTAATTCGGAATAATTTCATTTTAGTGTTTTTATTTTTTGCTTTTTTAAATATAAAAAAAATCTAACGTTTTAACTTAAAAATTTTAGCTTAAGGATGAAAAGAATTTTAAAAAACTTAATCTGAAATTTTAAAAACAGAAATATATTTTTATTTTTAAACCAGATACAAAATCGATGACAGAATCCAAATTTTACTTTTTAATATTCTTCATTTCTCACATTTTTTTGTTTGCAAATATGGCGAAACCTACTGTTGATGGCACGACGACCTCGACTTTATTTGGAAGTAAGGATTGTACTGTTATTAAGGAAAAAAATTGACTTAAAACTTACGCAGGACCACTCAGATTACATTAAATCTTATTTAATAAACTACAAAATAACTTACTGATTTCATCTCCAAAAAAAAGAAAAATTGTATTTGATTTTTGTTGATATTAATATGCTTGCTTCTGAAAATATCAGCGTTAATGGAAAGACAATTACGGCTTCTAAAATCAAGAAATTTCCAGAAAATTTTAAAGACAAAGACGGCGATGGATTGTATGAATTGAAATTCGATCAGACAAACACCTATTATATTCCGCCAGATGACGTTATCACTTTTGTTGCAAATTTTGAAGCTGGCGAAAACGAAATAATTATAGAATATAATGGATATCCAGACTACAATGTCTATGCACTTTTGAGAGAATTTAAAACTGAATACGCGCTTTATCCGTCAAAATTTTGGGAAAGCTTTGGTCCAATTGAAGTCAACATCAATATGCCCAATGACACGGAAATCCGAAGTGTTAACCAAGGCGCTCTCAAAAATTTGAAAAACGGTAACTATCAGCTCAAAATTGATAAGATTGTTCTTGACGATTTGGAAATAAATTTCTCGACGAAGCCTTCTATATTGGGGAAAATTCTACTTTTTATCCAACCAATTGGTTTGATATGTATTTCATTTTTTATCTTAGCTTTTCTTCATTTTAAATGGTTAAAAACACTAGAAAACGCAGACCAAAAGAGTTTAATTATAGCGTAATTTTAGGTTCTTTACTTGTTATAACACTTTGTTTCTTAGTTTTTATATTCAGACATGATCTAATATTCTTGGTTATTAACGAGGAGCATTTGAAGTAAGGTTACATCCTTTTAGCTGTTTTTACTTATCCTATTTTTTTAATAATATATCTCATGATTGCATGGTATATTGATGCGAATTGTAAAAACAGATTAAGTATTTAACTCTCAAAATAAAAACCACAAATTTATTTTGTGGTTTTATAATTCATGCTGTTTCCCATTTTTTCATATTCGATGTCGTTGGGTTCCCAAAGCTCAATTTTGTTACCTTCGATATCCATAATATGTACGAATTTTCCGTAATCGTAGGTTTCAATCTTATCAAGAATAGTGACATTTTCTTTTTTAAGAATTTCGACTAATTTTTCAAGATTTTGCACGCGATAATTAATCATAAATTCTTTTTCTGATGGTTGAAATACTTAGTTTTTTCATTAAAAGAACTCCATTGTGTAAAGCCTTTTTTAGAATTGTCCGCACCTTGATACCACTCGAACACCGAGCCATAATCGTTAACACTAAGTCCGAGATGATCGCTGTACCGTTGTCGAAGTGCTTTCGGGTCTTTAACTTTAAAGAAAATCCCACCAATACCTGTGACGCGTTTCAGATCTTTATCAGACTTCCAGCTTGTATCGGTTAAAGTTTTAAATCCAAAACCCAAGAAAAAAGCTGCCAAAATAGAAAGTGCAAATAGTATTTTTTTCATGTTTAAATTTATAATTAAATCAAATTTAAAACAAAAATAAAATTTAATTGCTTATTTTTATCTTAATAAAAAACGCTAATATGAAAAAATTAATCCTAGCATTTGGAGTTCTAACTTCAACATTTTCCTTTTCACAAATTACAACGGTTACCGACGGTTTTTCAACAAACTTATCCAAAGCAGATTTAGACTTTTCGGGTGACAGAAAGCTTTATGCCATTGGTCTTAATGACAAAACTTCGGAAAATTACCTAGTCGTTTCTAAGAACAAAGTTGGTGCTGAAAATGATTTGCTTTATGTGGACAAATTTCGTAAAAATGCCGATGGAACTTTCACAAAAGTTGTTACCGAAAAATTTACCCACCCAATTAACAAATCGCTTTCTTTTGTTAATAATCGAATGATGTACAGCGATGTTGACAAAGACGGAAACGGCGATTTTCTTTATAACATCGAGCAAAATGAAAATGGTGTCGAAAGTCCACTAGAAAAGGCTTGGGGCTTAGTTGTTTTTAATAATAAAGCTTATAAACTTTGGAAAAATAAAGATGATAATTATAAGAAAACTTATACCGATGAAGCTTTCCAAAAACTTCCAGAACCTGTAGAATCTAAGTTCCTAGAATTTTTCAATGGACTTTATTAAACATAAAAAAAACGCAAAGCCAAGGCTTTGCGTTTTTCATTCTAACCGATATAAGTTTATTTCAATCGTCCTTCAGCAATGTTTTTTTCAATAAGAATATCGAAAACTTCGCCCATTTCGTCTGATGAACGCTTCACAGCATTTTCGATAATTTTGCGCGCTTGCTCTGAGGTAACACCAGCTTCTGTCCAGCTTTTTCCTTCTGTATAAGAGTTAAGGATAAATGGCATAATACGATCGATAGAACAAGCAAAAATAGCATCATGCGTTTTCTCTTCTTCAAACTCTATCCAAAGATTATAAAATTCTTCAGCTAGATCTTCATTAAGAATTCCGAATATCTTGCGTGCTGCAATTTTTTCACGCTCGAATTTTCCTTCCATTAAAGCTTCATCGAAAATAAAAGTATCTCCCGCATGAATTTCAACCAAATCATGGATCGACAACATCCTGATCACGCGTAACAAATCAATTTGTTCTTTGTGTTTGGCGTAAGGATGAAGGATCTGCGCCAAAATGATAATCTGCCAGCTATGTTCAGCGGTGTTTTCGCGACGACTGTCGTCAGCATTATAGTTTCTTCGATTAACATTTTTTAGCGCATCAACCGCCAATATAAAGTCTATTTCTTTCTGTAATTTCATTTTTATTATTTGTAATTATAACTCGCTTCCCGATTCGATTTCGTAAGGTTCTTTGCCTTGCTCGAATATTCGGGTTAGTTGTGAGCCTTCAACCGTAATTTTGTTGTCAATTCTTCTGATCCAGTTTCCTTCTCGTAGTCCAATAACTTTAAGATCGTTCTGCGTCAGAAATTCTAAAATTCTTGTTTCGCGGGTTTCGCCATTGTGGTGCAAATCTGGATTAGGATCCAAATAATGCGGATTGATATTAAATGGAACGAATCCCATACAATCGAAACTTGGCGGATACACGATCGGCATATCATTAGTGGTTTTCATATTAACACCACCGATATTGCTTCCTGCGCTGCAACCTAAATAAGCTTTCCCTGATTCTACATTTTGTTTTAAAATCGACATCAAATCTTCTTCATGTAATGTCTTTACCAATAGAAAAGTATTTCCGCCTCCTGTGAAGTAAGCTTTTGCTTGGTTGATGGCTTCGGCTTTGTCTTCGAAATCATGAAGTCCTCTGACTTTTTTACCAATTGTCGAAAAAAAACTTGCAGCTTTCGCCGTGTATTCTTCATGCGAAATTCCTCCTGGACGTGCAAATGGGATAAATAAAATCTCGTCAACGTCCGCGAAAAGTTTTTCTAATTCTGGTTTTAAATATTCTAAATATTGCCCTCCAAATAATGTGGAAGTCGATGCTAATATTATGTTCATTTTTATTTATTTTGTTTTGATTTTTTCAGATTTTAGATTTATGATTTACGATTCTAAAATCGTAATTCGCCATTCGTAAATATTTGAACTTCTAAATTCACTTCGGCTCCGCTCAGTGACCACAATATCTAATTCCCAATTCTAAGAACTTATAAGTTCTAACTCCTAACTCCTAATTCCTAATTCCTAATTCCTAATTCCTAATTCCTAATTCCTAATTCCTAATTCCTAA
>NZ_DAMBQF010000003.1:0-57602 GCF_032062245.1 Soonwooa sp. | reverse complement strand
TTTATACACAAATTTCGGGATTCTGATTTGGATGAGGAAATTTTCTTATTATCACTTTCTGTGAGGGATGGCAGCGGCATCCTTGCGGGCGAGTGTGGCGGCGGAGCGCAGCGGAACCGTCCGAGCGAGCCCGTTGAGATATAGCGAACAGCCCGACCCAAGTGAGGAACTGCAGGCGCGGCGTAGCAAGCGACGGAAGTTACCGAGCGAAGGGACACAGCCTAAAACAAAAATGCTTCGCAAAATTGCGAAGCATTTTTTTATAATTTAAACTCTAATTTCACATTAAAGAATCGTCCTGTCAATCGAACCGGAACTGGATAATAAGCGGTGCTGTTAACATCATTCACCCATTGATTAGCAACCGTGTTATTGATATTAAACGCATTGAAAATTTGTACACCCAATGTCAATTCTCGGAAGTTACCCCAGAATCCGCCAGTCACTTTGTTATCTTTTTGGTCGATAAATACTTTAGAAAGTCCTATATCTACACGCTTATAAGCTGGCAAAGTTTTTTGGAAAGTATAAGCCGCAGTATAATCTGGTTGTCCATTGCTATCGAACGTAACTGGCGTACCAGACGGCAATCCACTTGCGTAAGTCAACGTCAAGTTAACACGCATACTTGGGAACTTTGGCATATAATCTTGATAGAACAACGAAAATCTAAATCTTTGATCCGTTGGTCTTGGGATATAACCTTTGTTTTCAATATTTTCGTAAACACGAGCATAACTTGCAGAAATCCAAGAATCTACACCTGGTACAAACTCTCCAAATAATCTTGTATCTAATCCATAAGCATAACCTTCAGCATTGTTTTTACCAGAATAACGAATTCTCACATTATCCAAATAATAAGGAATTAAGTTATCAAACTTCTTATAGTAAGCTTCAGTCGTTAACTTAAACGGTTTTGAATCTTTTGCTGTTCCGATACGGAATTCGTAATCGTTGCTCAAGATAATTTGATAAGAACGTTGCGCTTTGATATTCGGGTTAAAATCGCCACTAAGATCTTTAATCTCTTTATAGAAAGGCGCTTGATAATATACACCACCCGTTAACTTGAACAACATATCCATATCCCAATTTGGCTTAATCGCAAACTGAGCTCTTGGGCTTACCAAAGTTTCCTTATTAAAACTCCAGTTTTGTACTCTCACACCTGCATTAACAAAGACTTTGTTATCTCCCCAATTGAATTTTTGAGAATATTGCGCATAAGCCGACAATCTCGTCGCATCGATATCGTTAACACCAGCCATGTGGTATTTTAACTTTAAAGCAGAAGCATCAAGATTTCCTGGAAGGACAAAATCTCTTGGTGTACTGTAGCCTAAAGAATCTACCAATTGCCATTCGTTAGTGTTGTCTTGTAGTTTTTCTTTTTCGACTTTAACACCAACTTCGAAGTCTGTATTTACATTTGGTGAAAAACGTGCTCTCGCCTGCGCCCCCATCGTACGAACTTTAAGATCATTACGAGCGTGATCGATTTGTCCGCCTGCATCGTAAGTTGCTTCTGGATCGCCAGTTTCGGGATTAAAAGCTTGTAACATATAACCCGAAGCAATACTGTAATATTCGCGCTCACGGTTTTGATAAGCAAAAGCATCAACACCAAGATTCCATTGTTTGGTTGGCTTATAGTTAAGGCTTAAAGTTCCCATCATGTTTTTGTACTGATCGTCTTCTTTACCATTATAACCAACAGTCAAACGAATTGGCTGAAACAATGATCCAAACTCAACTTCTTTTTGTTTTGGAATCATCTCGTAATCGTTTTTCGAAAAATATCCTAAAAACGATAATTTTAGTTTATCATTAAAATCGTAGTTGATATACGACTGAAAATCCATGTATTGCGGATTAAAGTCTGTATCTTCATTAAGTGTATTTAAAACCAAATTCGTATTACGGTATCTTCCACTTACTAAAGCTGACAATTTTTTATCCTTTGTTGTTCCGCCCAAAGTTAATCGACCACCGATAAGTGAAGCTTCACCAGAAAGCTCCAATTCTCGTGGTTGTCTATAATAGATGTTAAGCACCGACGACATCTTGTCACCATAACGCGCTTCGAAACCTCCAGCAGATACGTTAAGCGAGCCAACCATATCTGGATTAATGATACTCATCCCTTCTTGTAAAGAGTTTCTAATTAAGAATGGACGATAGATTTCTATATCATTAATGTAAATCAAGTTTTCGTCATAATTACCACCACGCACCATATATTGCGAACTAAGTTCGGTATTGGAGTTAAACTGTGGAAGTGTTTTGATCAAACCTTCTACACCACCAGAAAGTGAAGCAACAATTTGTGCTTCTCTTGGCGAAATCTCAACAGAACTAAGGTCATTAGATTTTGGTTTTATTTTCTTTTGAAAAACAACTTCTTTAATCTCATTAACCTTTGTAACTGGTATAAACAAGACGTTAAGGTTCTGCGTTTTTGGCGTTAGAGGAATTTGTTTAGTAAAAGATTTGAAATCTTCTTTCTCCACCGATAAGCTCGTAACTTCGGTTCCTAAAGGGATTTTAATAAAACCTTTGTTGTCGGTTTGGTATTCTTGATTGTTATAAGTCACTTTTGCTTGGCCAACTGCGTTGCCGTCTTCATCCAAAACTTTAAGGTTAATTTGCGAGAAAACAGCCAAAGGCGTCATCAAAAGAAATAAGGAAATATAATTTTTCAATGCTTCGTTTTTTTGGTCGTTAAATATACGATTAATGTTGATTATTTAAAATCTAAAAACGTGTAAAGCCTTAAAAAGATTGTTTAGATGTTATTAAAATTTTTAATTATTTTTTAATCACAAAAAACTATGTACAAAATACAAATAGCCTAGCTTTGTTATATTAAAAAATCATTCAGATTTTTAATTGTTGTAAAATTTTTTCCACTGAAACAAAAGGAGCTTGATACTTTCAAACTCCTTTTTTATTTTTAAATAATCGCTTCTCGTACGCGCGTCAATTTTTGCATAAGATCTTCTAATCTGTCTAACCTTAGCATATTTGCGCCGTCGGACAACGCCCTTTCTGGTGTTGGATGCGTCTCAATAAACAATCCATCTGCACCCACAGCAATACCAGCTTTCGCGATCGTCTCAATGAGTTCTGGTCGTCCACCTGTAACACCCGAGTTTTGGTTAGGTTGCTGCAAAGAATGCGTCACATCCAAAATAACTGGCGCATATTGTTGCATGGTCGAAATCCCGCGGTAATCAACAATTAAATCTGTGTATCCAAAAGAATTTCCTCTTTCAATAATCGCCACTTTTGGGTTGTTAGAATCTGTGATTTTTTGTACCGCAAATTGCATCGCTTCTGGTGACAAAAATTGTCCTTTCTTAAGACTTACACATTTCCCAGTTTTCGCAGCTGCAACCAAAAGATCGGTCTGACGAACCAAAAATGCTGGAATCTGCAACACGTCAACATATTGCGCTGCCAAAGCTGCGTGTTCGTTTTCGTGGATATCGGTTGTTATCGGAATATTAAATGTTTCGCCAACTTTTCTTAGAATTTCTAGAGATTTTTCTTCACCAATTGTTGTGAAAGAGTCTACTCTACTACGATTCGCTTTTTTAAAACTTCCTTTAAAAATGTAAGGAATATTGTATTTATCAGTGATTTCAATCACTTTTTCTGCAATACGCAGCGCCATATCTTCACCTTCGATAATACAAGGTCCAGCAATTAAAAAGAAGTTTTTGGAATCTTTGTGCTTTATGTTTTCTAAATATTGTATCATAAGATTATTTCTGTTTTGCTATAATTTTTTCAATGGTGTTAAAATTACGACTTGTAAGTTTATCCTTTAGACTTTTCTTTCCCAAAATTTTGCCAAAATCGGATTGCAAAGTATTTCCTTTCGGAGTCTGCCAATAGAACACATCCTTGACAATTTTGGCAGATTCTTGTTCTTTATTTTTAGCGTTTTCAAAAAAAGTCAAAAGCTCTGCTGACGTTTCTTTATCCGAAATAAAAACATAATTATGAAAATCTTCTTTAGTTTTAAAAGGCATATTTTCAGCAATAGCTTCAATTTCTTCCAAACTTCTGACAAACAAAAAAGCCTCGTAACTAAAAGCCTCAGACATCGATTTCTCTAAAATTGGTTTTAAAGCTTCAGCATCATTTTCAGATTCAAAAAGGATATTACCACTTGCTAAAAGGCTTTGTACATTCTGCATTCCCCCTTTTGAAAAAACATCGCAAACGTCTTTCATCTTCATGGAAGTTCCGTTGACATTGACGCCACGAAGAAATGCACAAAATTTCATCTTTAGGTTTTAGGTTTTAGGTTTTAGGTTTTAGGTTTTAGGTTTTACAAAATTAATTCGTAATTCGTAATTCGTAATTCAGCATTACTACTTTATTCTTTCGTACAAATTATAATCTCTACCAGAAGGTTTTAGTTTATAAATTTTTTCCAAAATAGGATTATCACTTTTAAGATGATCTTTAATTCTAAACTCTTTTAAAAGTTTATAATACTGTCTATAATACTCAGATTCAGGATCTTGATAAATATCTTTGTAAGCCAAAATATATTTTGGTTGTCTGTTTTTAATGGTATTAAACCAATAATGTTTTTTGTCCTTTACAATTTCAGTTTGTACGCCACGATCAACCAAACCAACTTCATCAATGGTTTTAAGATGCGAATAATAAGGAACAAAACCTGCTGGCTCTAGGAAAATCCATTGGTTTTTATCTTTTTCATACTTGTCCAAAAATAATCCAATGCTTCGTCTGTAATTCCATTCGCCATTTCCAGTTGCGATAGAATGTATGGTTTGATAAGCAAGCATCGGAATAATGTAAAATAAGAGCAACAAAGCCATCCAAAGATTTGGTTTTGTTTTTTGTTCTAAAATAAATACAATAATCACCGCAAATAACAAAATCTGTGGCACCCAATAATACCAATCGAAATAAGATTTTTGAGAGATAAATATAATTTGTTTAGCCCAAGCAAAAAGAAAAATAATCCATAAAATAATGTTACGAGAATTCTTTTTTGTTACTAAATAAATGAAAGCGCACAACTCAAACAACAACACCAAAATCGTATAAGGATTAAAGCTAGCCGTCATCTTTAACATTCCCCAATAGTTGCCATAATTAATCAAGAAATACTTCCAACTTAGACTCGTTGAAAATTCTTTATGATAAGCCAATTTTTTCGCAGTAATCGTATTGTTGACAACTTCTCCAAAATAAAACCAGTTAAAGGCTAACACAACGCCAACACCGATTATTCCACCTAAAATGTAACGCCAATTTATTTTTTTATTCCAAATTAAATCAACAATAAAAACGATTCCTAAAAAGATAACCGTATCGATTCTCGTAAACAAAATCAGTGGTGGAAAAAGCAATAACGCCCAGTTCTTTTTTTGATAAAATCCATAATACAGCAAAGACATTTCTAAAAAGAAAAGAATACCATATTCCATCCCAAGAATTGAAATCTTAATCGACGGTGGCAAAATCCCGAATAGCACAATGAAAACCGCTTGTTGCCAATATTCTTTTAACAACATTTTCATGAGAAAATAACTTCCTATTGTGAACAAAACTGAATTAAAAATGAGAAGCGGATACATAAAATACGCTTTCCCAAAAATCAAATTGAAAAAATAAGAGACGAAAACATAAGTATGCGTCGTAGAAGATGAGATTTTTTCGTCGCCATTAAAACCTATAACGCCGTAGTCCAAAAGATTCTGAGCGACACGCCAAGTGATCAACGCATCCTCCTGAATATGATGCGTCAAAAGAAACAAAAACTTGATCAACACGATGGCGATACAAGCATAAATGGGTAATTTTTTATTCATTGTTTGTGTTTTATAATAACAGGCCTCAAGAAAACTTAAGACCTGTATTTATTTTAATTTTCAATAAATTTTATTGCGCGACTTTCATCAAAGCTTGTGTCACTTGCGCTTCTTTTTCGGTGGCGTAGGTTGTGTCATACTTATTGGTCACATCAAATAGGTATTGATAAAAATTGGTAATGTTATGAGATTCGTCCAATCTATTAAAAGCTTTCTCTTTCCCTAACATTTGTAACTCTTTTACAAAAGCATTAAATCGCTTATCAATAACTGACACTGCATTAACCGTGTATTGGTAACCTTTGTCTTTTTGACCTATCACATTATAAGCATCCGAGATTGAATTAACCAAATACGCATATTCCATTGGTTTTGCACCCATTTGTCTTGCCGAATAAGCTTGGAACTGAGGCGTTAAACCTAAATAATAATCGTATTCTTTAAAGATATCTTTCTTAATAACCTCCGCCATTTTAAGACCTTTTTGTTCGTCACCGGCAACAATATATGCATGAGCAATGGCACTTACAGAACGTGGATCATTGTATTTCGATTCAGGAATTTCTTTGCTAATTAGATTAAGTAATTCGATGGCTTTTGCTTTTTGACCAGTTTGTGCCAAAGCAACAGCCGCACGGCTTGTTGACAATCTGTAACCCAAAATATTTTCTAATGCTGCAACATCAAAATGGACATTCAGATTTTTGAAATTACCCCATTTATAGTTTTTAATAACATGATACATTTGCTCTGCATTAACTCTTCCTATTTCACCAGACTCAGATTCTGGCGTTTTGATCGGAACCAAACGATAACTGAAACCATCCAATTGAAGATAATCTTGAAGGAAGAATAAGTTTTCAGGATCGTATACGCCACCATTTGAGAAGTTAAGCGGACGTTTCCAATCAAAGTTTGCAAGGATATCCAATAACATCAAATTGTTTTTGAACATGCTATTTTTCTTGTAATTAATCGTAATTGATTTTTCAGCCAAAGGCGCTTCAGCCGCAGTAATGATTCCTGATTTAACAGCATTATCAATGTTAACTGGCAATACAAACTTAGAAACTGGGATAAAATTAAAACGTTCAGTTTTGCTATTTTCACCGAAGATCATTTTTAAGATTTCGGTTTTATTTTCAGATTTTTGTTTTAAGAAATTAACTGCTTCTTTAACTGTCATCGAGTCTTGCGTTAAGAATTTTCTATATTCAGCAAACTCCGTTTCTGGCGCACCCGCTTGGTGTAGATTAGCAAAAATATTCTCCCAATCTTTTTTGGTCATCATATAGATTTGATCATTCGCGCCATCTCTATAATCTTCGTGTACAAATGTTGACGGAACAGGCGCTGCCTCATAAGTTTTACGCTTCATTTGGTCAAGATACCAAGGCGTTGCTAACAATGTAAAGTTTACAATTTTAACATCTGGACGCATCTCTTCCGTCTCTTGTAATCCCCAAACTGGATAAGTATCATTATCGCCAAATACAAACAATAATGCATTTTTCTGTAAAGATTTAATAGAAGAATAAGAATAATCGTAGGCCGCACTTCTTTTGCTTCTATCATGCGAATTATAGTTCTGGAAGCCCATCATTAACGGAATTGCAATTAATACCGCACCTAGAGCCCAGTTTACATTTTTGCTATCCGCTTTTCGTTGTACAAAATGGAAAACCGTCGCTGCTCCCAAACCAATCCAAATCGCAAAGGCATAGAAAGCACCAACCATCGCATAGTCACGTTCTCTAACTTCGAAAGGTTTAACACCTGTGTAGAAAACAATCGCGACACTTGTCAATATAAATAAGGATAAAATAGCATAAAATCTTCCAAAATCTCTATTAAGTTGGAAGAAAAAGCCTAACAATCCTAACAACAATGGCAACATGAAAAAGTAAACTGTACTTGTATTTCGGAATTTCGCAGGCATATCATTTTGATTACCCCAAAGATTATTATCAATAAAAGAAATCCCTGTTATAAAGTTACCATTCGTGTTTTGCATATTTCCTTCAAGGTCATTTTGTCTTCCTGAGAAGTTCCAAAGTAGATATCGAACAAAATAATAATAGTTTTGGAATGTGATAAAATAATCTAAATTCTGTGCTAAACTTGGACGTTGAACATTAATTAATTCAAACTGTTTAGCCTCGTTATAATCGCTATATTTTAAACTTCCGTTCTCGAATTTCTTTCTTAGAGCATCAAAATATTGTTGTGCTTCTTGGCTATTCGCGGCATCTTCGTTATCATAATTAAATGTAAAATCTGGCGCACCATACATCGAGATATAATTAGCAATAACGCTTTTATCTTCACTGAACATTCTTGGCAAGAAACTAACGTGTGCAGGATTAAAGACATAATTAAAACGCTCTCCAACTACACGATAACGTCCAGATTTTTCATCTTTTTCGTAAACATCACCAGTTTTCTTAGTTTTAAAACTTCCGTCTTCATTTTTAAGAATCCCGTTATAATCCAAATATGCGGTATAATTTTGACCATACATTGTCGGCCAATCACCATACTGCACGCGATTGTAGTAATCAAGCATTCCAATAGCATTATCAGGATCATTCAAGTTCATGGGTGGATTAGCATTCGCACGAATAGGAATCACCATCCAACAAGAAAAACCAATCACCATATATAAAATTGATAAAGCAATCGTTTGATACAAAGACTTCCCTATTTTTCTTGAATAATTGATTAAGAAATAACAAATCAATACCAAAACTGCAAAAGCGAAAATTGTCCCACTATTGAAAGGCAGTCCCATTCCGTTAACGAAGAAGATTTCACTCTTACCAAATAAAGTCATAATCAAAGGGAAAATACCTTTAAAAACAACACCTAATATTAATAACGTAACAAGATTTGCAATGATAAAATTCTTCCAAGTGAATTTATAGTTACGAGCATAATACACAAAACATGCCGCTGGCAATGCCAACATACACATCATGTGTACGCCAACAGAAAGTCCTACTATAAAGAAAATTAGGATAATCCAACGCTCACTTCCACGGTCGTGATATTCGTTTTCCCATTTTGTACTTAACCAAAGTAATACTGCAATAAACAACGTTGCCATCGCATATACTTCGCCTTCAACTGCAGAATACCAAAAAGTATCAGAAAATGTGAAAGCCAAAGCACCAATAGCTCCAGAAAACAATACACCAATTTGTTCGGTTACTGACAGATCAGAATATTCTTTATTAAATAATCTTCTTGTGAAATGTGTAATCGTCCAAAACAAAAATAAGATGGTGAACGCACTGCAAATCGCCGACAAAGCATTAATTACTAAAGCATAGTTCTCGGAATTACCTAACGCAAACATCGCAAACACAGCTCCAATTAATTGGAATAATGCTGCACCAGGCGCGTGAGTTACTTCCAGTTTAACTGCGGAAGAGATATATTCTCCGCAGTCCCAAAAGCTGAGACGACGCTCCATCGTTGATAAATACGTGATTAAAGCAATGCCAAAAACAACCCAACCCAAGATGGTATTCCATTGTTTAAAAGTCCAATTCTTCATATTTTACACAAATTAGTGCGAAAATAAGACTTTTAACTGATTTTCATTCGCCTTTTAACAGAATTTTAATTTTTGGCGCAATATTTGAAAGTTTGATAATACTTTAAAAAACCATGAAAAAGCAATAGCTGATATTTTTTAGTGATAAAGACTAACTTCGCTATTATTTTTTTTGTATTTTTGCAAGCAGTTTTTTAGTGAGAAAAATGTTAAATAATGACTAATGTATACGATAACATTCTTGGTTTAATTGGGAATACTCCCCTTATAAAATTAAATCAAGTTACAAAGGACATTCCTGCGACTGTATACGCTAAGTTGGAATCTTATAACCCTGGACATTCTACCAAAGATAGAATAGCGCTTCATATTATAGAAAGCGCCGAAAAGAAAGGACTATTGAAGCCTGACTCTGTCGTTGTAGAAACTACTTCGGGCAATACGGGTTTCTCTCTAGCAATGGTGTGTATTATCAAAGGTTACAAATGTATCCTGGCCGTAAGTGACAAAACAAAACCTGAAAAAATCGCCTACCTAAAAGCTTTAGGAGCAACGGTTTTCGTTTGTCCAGCTAACGTAGCAGCCGACGATCCGAGATCTTATTACGAAGTCGCTAAGCGCCTTGCTAGCGAAACGCCTAATTCTATCTATATCAATCAATATTTTAATGAATTAAATATTGATGCGCACTACCAAACAACTGGCCCCGAAATTTGGGAACAAACACAAGGTAAAATAACTCATCTTGTGGCTTGTACTGGTACTGGCGGAACATTAACTGGATCGGCTAAGTATTTGAAAGAACAAAATCCAGACATTCAAATTATTGGTGTTGATGCGGATGGTTCTATTCTTAAAACTTATCATGAGACAGGTAAAATAGATAAAACTCAGATTCATCCTTATCAAATTGAAGGCATGGGGAAAAACTTAATTCCTTCTGCACTTTTATTTGAGAAAGTAGATCGTTTTATCAAAGTTAATGATGAGATGAGTGCTTACCGTACAAGAGAAATTGCTCTTAAAGAAGCTATTATGGGTGGTTACACAACTGGTGCTGCGGTACAAGGATTAATACAATATGCTAACATCAACCCTCTTAAAGAGACCGATGTTGTTGTTGTTATTTTCCCAGACCACGGTTCTCGTTACATTACTAAAGTGTATAGTGACAAATGGATGGCAGAACAAGGTTTCGTCAACAATTGCTTTCACAATTACGAAGAAGTTTTTAAAACAGAAATAATTAAATAAAAATACTCCCGGTTTTTATCGGGAGCTTATTTTTTATAAAGAAATAGTACATGGATATTTTTGACAGAATTAAACAAAACCCTGGACCATTAGGACAATTTGCAGATTATGGCGAAGGTTATTTTATATTTCCAAGATTAGAAGGACCAATCGGCCCAAGAATGCAATTCCAAGGTAAAGAAGTTATCTTCTGGAGTGCCAACGATTATTTAGGACTTTGTAATCATCCAGAAGTTATTGCTGCAGATGCAAAAGCAGCAGCAGAATATGGTATGTTCTACCCTATGGGAGCACGTGCAATGTCTGGAGAAACTGACCAACATTTACAATTAGAAAAAGAGTTAGCAGATTTCGTTCAAAAAGAATCGGCTTATCTACTTAACTTTGGTTACCAAGGTATGGTCTCTACAATCGATGCTTTAGTTGATCGTCATGACGTTATTGTCTATGATATGGACTCTCACGCTTGTATCGTTGACGGTGTAAGATTGCACTCTGGCAAGCGTTTTACCTACAAGCATAACGATATCGAAAGTTTAGAAAAAAACTTAAAAAGAGCTACTAAAGTTGCGGAAGAAACAGGTGGCGGAATTTTAGTAATTACTGAAGGTGTTTTCGGAATGAGAGGACAACAAGGTAAGTTAAAAGAAATTTGCGCACTAAAAGATAAATACCAGTTCAGATTACTGGTTGACGATGCGCACGGATTTGGTACCTTAGGAAAAACTGGAGCCGGAGCGGGTGAAGAGCAAGGTTGTCAAGACCAGATTGATGTATATTTCTCAACTTTTGCTAAGTCTATGGCTGGTTTTGGAGCATTTATCGCTGGTAATAAAGACATCATTAGATATCTAAAATTCAACTTAAGATCTCAAATTTTTGCTAAATCTTTGACAATGCCGATGGTTATTGGTGGTCTTAAAAGATTGGAATTATTAAGAACACGTCCAGAAATTAAGGCTAAACTTTGGGAAAATGTATATAAACTACAAAACGGATTAACAGAAAGAGGTTTTAACCTTGGTGACACCAACACTTGTGTAACGCCAGTTATGATGCAAGGTACACCAGTTGAAGCGACACTTCTAGTAAAAGATCTTCGCGAAAACTTCGGAATCTTCACATCGGTTGTTGTATATCCAGTTATTCCAAAAGGGATGATTTTATTAAGATTAATCCCAACAG
Source organism: Soonwooa sp. (assembly GCF_032062245.1). Lineage (NCBI taxonomy): Bacteria > Pseudomonadati > Bacteroidota > Flavobacteriia > Flavobacteriales > Weeksellaceae > Soonwooa > Soonwooa sp. The sequence goes on along the minus strand of NZ_DAMBQF010000003.1, from coordinate 45,743 downwards.
CTTCTCACACAGACACAGAGATTAATGAAACACTTGCAGCCTTTGAAGCAATCCATGATAAATTGGTTAGCGGCCATTACAAGGAGCAAGCTGAAAAGCTGTTAGCAGAACAACATTTAGAATTCAAACCAATCTAGGTTATAAAAAAACAATCCTTACAACGTCGGTTTCTTTATAGAAGTCGACGTTTTTTATTTACTAAATTAATAAAATATCAATACATTTTCTAACAATAATGTAATAATTACTTTTTAATAAAGTAAATAAAAACCCACTTTCTTCATAAATTGAAATTATAAAAAACTGCTACATTTTAAAAAATTAACTAACGTTAGTTAGTTTGTAGATAGATAAATTATCTACTCTTTGTACTAAAATCAACAACAACAATTTTTAATATATGGGTTATTAGTGTATTACAAAATTTTAAATCTTTCTTGCATCATTAACAAATGTTTGTATATAAACACCGAACAAAAAAAGTAATATTTTATAAATATTATAAAATATTACTTTTTTTGTTCGTATAAAATTTTAAGGATTTTATATTTAAAAAATACAATAAACCGAACAACAATTTTAATTCTGAAATTATTCAGTTAACTGAAAATTTCAACCAACAATTGAGTTACTATGAAAAGAAATCAACTAAAGGCTTTTTTAATTCTTCCTGCTGTTTTGGCATTTATTTTTGGAAACGCACAATCTTACGAAGATCAAATTTCAAAATATTTAAAATCTGATAAAAAATGGCTGCATTGCCAACTGCAATCAACGATTTTAAAATTAGAAATATCGACAACTCTCAATCTATGAATGCAGATGTAGTAGTTGTGCAACAAACAATAAACGGAATACCTGTTTTTGCAAAATCTGCAACTTTTTTAATAAAGGATAAAAAAATAGTGTCCGCAAATAACGGATTAGCAACTTCAGTTACTAGCACATCTAAGATTGCAAGTAATAAAGCTAGCCTAAGTGCCGAAAGTGCATTCGCTATTGCTGTTAATCGTTTGAAAATTAAAAATCAGGCAGATTATAAATTCGCAACAAATAATTCTGATAAAAAGGACTTTTAAAAATAAATTCGGTTGCCGATGTAACCGATGAGGTAGTTTATTTTATTAAAGGTCGCGAAGCAAGATTGGCACATCAAATAAGATTTAGCAGATCAGGTTGAAGACTTCGAAATTCCTGCAGAATGTAAGTTAGCGACTAACGAAACTGCTTCTAAAACAGACATTAGCATCGATCCTAATCCTGCAAAAGATCAAGTTTTTATAAACACTAAAAATGCGAAAGGCAACCTAATTGTTAAAATTTATCACATGGTTGGTAACCTTGTTTCTGAAAGCAAAATCGTATCTGGATCTAACCAAAGTATCAACACTTCAAAATTTTCTAACGGTGTATATGTTGTTAAAGTAGAGGGATTTGGAATTGGCCAATCTCAAAAATTGATAATTAGAAAGTAGTATTTCGAATTATATTATTTAATTTTACAAACGGTAAAGCGCAACCAGATTTGGTTGCGCTTTTGTTTTATATTGTTATGAGAGTTACGGATTCGTTGAGAAAATAGAACCATTAGCAATCATTGCTCTGCGATTCATTTTTAAAATATCTCTAACCCATTCTGCAAAATCTTCTGGTTGAAGAACGGTTTCCGGATTTCCGTCTGTTAATCCACCTTGGATGCTCATATCAGATGCAATGGTACTCGGTGTTAAAGTGATTACGCGGATGTTATCTTTTCTCCATTCTGCCATCATCGACTGCGAAAGAGAAATCACCGCTGCTTTACTCGCCGCATAAGCTGACATTCCTGCTCCACCTTTCAAACCTGCTGTAGATGCCACATTCACGATATCACCTTGACCTTTTTCTTTCAAAAATGGATAAACAGCTTTCGAAGTGTAAAGCACCCCAAACAAATTCGTTTTCATTACTTGCTCCCAAATATCAGTTGACATATCATTGATTTTCCCAAAGTCGCCAATTCCAGCATTATTCACCAAAATATCGATGCTTCCTAAATCCGCAACCAAGGTTTTTATTCCGTTGTTTACTGCTGCTTCATCATCAATATTAAAAACTGAATAAGTCGCATTAACGCCTAAATTTTTCAGTTCTTCGACAGTATTTTTAAGATTTTCTTCGTTTCGTCCCGTAATTCCAATATTTACACCTTCATTAGCAAGTGCAGTGGCAACCGCCTTTCCTAATCCTCTTCCACCGCCAGTTACGATTGCATTTTTACCTTTTAAGCTCGCCATTCTTATATTTTTTATGATTAAACTTTACGTTTTACAAAGTTACAAAATAAAATTTCGTTTTATAAAGATTGTTTGTGAACTAATTGTTGAGATTATAATATCCTAAATTCACTATTCATTTTAAACGCAATGCAAAACAAAGAATTTTCTATTTCTTAGATAAACAAAGGCGTTACACTTATCTACGAAATATAAATTCGTTTTACTTAAAATAAACGAAGTGGCTTTGTTTATAAAAAAGATGTAGGCAAGAAACTTTGGTTAGCTTTGCGTTTAACTTTTTTATATTTACAACTAAATTTAATTTCATTCATTTACAAAAACATCAGGCGTATTAGTTGTAATAAAATCAATTCCAGCATTGGAAAGTTTTCTAAAAACGTCAACATCATTCACTGTCCAAGAATTGGATTTTAAATCTAAATATTTAGCGTTAGAAATCCAATCTAAGTTTTCTAAAAGTAGTTTGAAATCATATTCAAAACCATCTAAACCTGCTTCTTTCAATTCTTGTGGATTTAAATCACCATTCAAATAAAACACTACAAAATTTGGTTTTTCCTTTTTGATTTCTTTGCAAATATTCAAACTAAAAGAAATAAACTCAAATTGATTTTCTAAGTCATATTTTTGAATTAAATCCAAAGCTTTTTTCACCATTAAATCTTCTAATCCTTTGGTTTTGCAAGGTTTTAATTCTACTATTAACTTACAATTTGGTATTTTTTTTCCTTGAATCAAATAATCTTCCAATGTCGGAATATTTTCAGCATTTAAAAGTTTTAAATCTTTTAAATCCTCAAAATTAGCTTCGGCAATTTCAATATTATTAATCCATTCATCATGAAAAACAATAATTTCCGCATCTTTCGTCATTTGAACATCAAACTAAGAACCGTAAACTTGTAATTCGTGAGCATTTTTTAAAGCTTGAATCGAGTTTTCAGCCGTGTCTGGATTTGTTTTCCAAAATCCACGATCCGCAATTATTTGTGTTTTTTTCATGTCCTAAAATTTCATAACAAACAAAACTAATTTATTTTTCTTTACTGCAAAAGCATTAACGAAAATGACAAAAATAACGCTTTTCTTTACCGCAAAAGTTTCAAAATAAAATCGTAAAAAACTAATATGCTAAAGTTTTGTAAAACGCTTACACAAAGCTTTTTTGCACTTTTAAATTGCTAAAAACTTTTGAAACTTTTGCGGTTTAATAAAATCAAAGCGTCTTTTTGTTTATAAAATCAACAACGAGCATTTTCGCATTTTGGGGGCAAGTTTTATTATATTTGTTTTTACAATTTCAAAAAGATGTCCAACGATATTCAGAATAAAATAGAGGCTTTGCGCGAAGAGCTTCACCAGCACAATTACAATTATTACATTCTTGATGAGCCTAGTATTTCGGATTTCGAATTCGATGCTTTGCTTAAAGAATTACAAAATTTAGAAAAAAAATATCCCGAATTTGCGGATGCCAACTCTCCTACTTTACGTGTTGGCGGTGGTGTAACTAAGAATTTCCCGACGGTTCAACATCAATTCAGAATGTATTCTTTGGATAACTCTTATGATTTTGATGATTTGGAAGATTGGGAAAAGCGCATCATCAAAACCATTGAAGAACCTGTAGAATTTGTTGCAGAACTAAAATATGACGGTGCTTCGATTTCTATTTTATATGAAAATGGTCAACTTTCGCAAGCGGTTACGCGTGGCGACGGATTTCAAGGTGATGAAATCACGAATAACGTGAGAACGATTTCGGATATTCCTTTGAAATTAAATGGCGATTTCCCGAACCGATTTTTTATTCGAGGTGAAATTTATTTAACCCGAAAAAACTTTGATAAACTCAATAAAATTCGTGAGGAAGAAGGTCTCGATCCTTTTATGAATCCAAGAAATACTGCAAGTGGAAGTTTAAAAATGCAAGATTCAGCGGAAGTTAGAAAACGTGGACTTTCGGCGGTTTTATATCAATATATTGCGGAAGAATTTCCTGCGGAAACGCATTGGGATTTGCTTGCAAAAGCGAAAAATTGGGGTTTCAAAGTTTCGGAAGATCAAGCGAAATTGTGTACGACTTTGGAAGATGTCAAAAATTTCATTAATTATTGGGATACGGAACGTCACAATTTACCTTTTGAAATCGACGGAATTGTAATTAAAGTCAATTCTTTAAAACATCAACGACAATTGGGTTATACAGCGAAATCTCCGCGATGGGCGATGGCGTATAAATTCAAAGCCGAGAAAGTGGAAACCGAATTGCAAAGCATTTCTTACCAAGTTGGAAGAACGGGAGCTGTAACGCCAGTTGCTAATTTGAAACCTGTTTTGCTCGCTGGAACCATTGTTAAACGCGCTTCTTTACACAACGAAGACATTATTAAAAAACTTGATTTGCATGAAAACGATTTTGTTTATGTTGAAAAAGGAGGCGAAATTATCCCGAAAATTGTTGGCGTTAACACCGAAAAACGTACTGCAGAAAGTGAAGAAGTAAAATACATTACGAATTGCCCAGAATGTGGAACAGACTTGGTGAAAATCGAAGATCAAGCGATTCATTTTTGTCCAAACGATTTGCATTGTCCACCGCAAGTTGTCGGTAGAATGATACATTATGTTTCGCGAAAAGCTTTAAACATCGAGAATCTCGGTAGCGAAACCATCGAGCAATTGTACCGTGAAAAATTAATTGAAAACCCTGCAGATTTCTACACTTTGACCAAAGAACAATTGTTGCCGTTGGAAAGGATGGCGGAAAAATCGGCTCAAAATATCATCGATGGAATTGAAAAATCAAAGCAAATTCCGTTTGAAAAAGTCTTGTACGGAATTGGCATCAAGCATGTTGGTGAAACGGTTGCCAAAAAATTGGTAAAGAATTTTGCAACAATAGAAGATTTGAAAAATGCAACTGCTGAAGAATTAACTCAGGTTGAAGACATCGGTGGAAAAATCGCTGAAAGCATTGTAGAATTTTTTCAAAATCAGGAAAATCTTTTAATGATTGAACGTTTAAAAAACTATGGCGTTCAACTCGAAAAAGGCGAAAGCACCAACGAAGTTTTGAGTACCGTTTTAGAAAATAAAACCTTCCTTTTCACTGGGAAATTATCTTTATTTACAAGAGAACAAGCCGAAGAAATGGTAGAAAAGCATGGCGGAAAAAATATTTCTGCGGTTTCTAAAAATCTAAACTATTTGGTAGTTGGCGAAAAAGCTGGAAGTAAACTAAAAAAAGCCCAAGACATCGGAACGATTACCATTTTGGACGAGCAACAGTTTTTGGATTTGATAAATTCGTAATTTTAAGAAATGAAACTTCAAGAAATAGAAAAAATCCTCGAAAATAAAAACATTCCGATTACGCCGATGCGAAAATTGGTGTTGTCCGAGTTTTTGAAAACCAACCATTCTATTTCGTTGGCTGAGTTGGAAGAAACCTTGGAAACTGCCGACAGAAGCACGATTTACAGAACTTTAAAAACCTTCGAAAAAAAAGGTTTAATTCACAGCATTCAGGAAAATAATACCACGCAATATTTGTTTTGTCACGACCATTGCGACGAGGATAATCACCATGATTATCATTTGCATTTTTTCTGTACAGAATGCAAAAACACGGTTTGTTTAGAGAATATCAATTTTCAGAATATAGATTTTCCAAAAGATTATTTAATTAAAGAATTAAAATTTGTTGCGAATGGTGTTTGCAAAACATGTTTGTCAACAATGCAATAGTGTTGCACGCTCTTTGTTCCTAAATTTGCTCTCAAAAAAAAATTATGGAACATTGCTGCTCAACGGACAATCGTCCTAAAAATAAACCTCAAAACCAATATTCTCACGAACATCATCACGATGATAATCATGAGCATGGACATTCGCATGATCATGACCACGATTCCGACAAATCTACTTTTCAGCTATTTTTGCCTGCGATTATTTCATTGGTGTTATTGCTTGGGGGTTTAGGATTAGATTTTCTTGTAAAACCAGATTGGTTTTCGGGTTGGATTCGGTTGGTTTTTTACTTAATAGCCTATATTCCTGTTGGTTTTCCTGTGATTAAAGAAGCCATAGAAAGCATTAGGTATGGTGATTTTTTCTCTGAATTTTTCTTGATGTCAATTGCGACAATTGGCGCTTTTGCGATCGGTGAATATCCAGAAGGTGTTGCCGTGATGCTGTTTTATGCGGTTGGTGAAGCTTTCCAAGGAATGGCGGTTTCTAGAGCGAAATTAAATATCAAAACTTTACTCGACCAAAGACCTGATGAAGTTACAATTTTAGAAAATTCAAAACCAAAAGTGATTAAAGCTGAAGAAGCAAAAATTGGTCAAATTATTCAGTTAAAACCTGGCGAAAAGTTAGCTTTGGATGGCGAATTATTGTCTGAGAACGGATCTTTTAACACCGCAGCTTTAACGGGAGAAAGTAAACCCGATGGCAAGCAAAAAGGCGACGCTGTTTATGCTGGAATGATTAATTTGAATTCGGTTTCTGAGGTTGTTATTAAAACAGAATTTAAAGATTCTAAACTTTCCAAAATTTTGGAAATGGTGCAAAATGCAACTTCTCAAAAAGCAAAAACAGAACTTTTCATCCGAAAATTTGCGAAAATTTATACGCCGATTGTTACGTTTTTGGCTTTGGGAATTTTTCTACTTCCCTACTTTTTTGTGGAAACTTACGATTACAAAGATTGGTTGTACAGAGCTTGTATTTTCTTGGTAGTTTCGTGTCCGTGTGCTTTGGTTATCAGTATTCCGTTGGGGTATTTTGGTGGAATTGGAGCTGGAAGTAAAAACGGAATTTTGTTTAAAGGAAGTAGTTTTATTGATATTTTATCAGACATTAAAAATATGGTGATGGACAAAACGGGAACGCTTACAGAAGGTGTTTTCCAAGTGAAAGATGTTAATATTTCCGCTGAGTTTAATAAAGATGAAATTTTAAAATTCTTAAACTTTATCGAAAGCAAATCTACGCATCCTATTGCAACCGCGGTTCATGAATATGTTGGTGAAATCGACCATAATTTAAAAATGGAAAACATCGAAGAGATTGCTGGTCACGGTTTGAAAGGAAAAATCGATGGAAAAGATTTTCTTGCAGGAAATTTTAAACTAATGGACAAATTTGGAATTCAGTACAATGTTGATCATTCTCAATTTGTAGAAACCTTGATTGCCATTGCGTTGGATGGAAAATTTGCGGGATATATCACAATTTCAGATAAAATAAAAGAAGATGCTGCAAAAACGATTTCTGAACTTAAAAGTTTAGGCATCAAAACAACGATGTTGAGTGGCGATAAATCTGCGGTTGTAAAATCTGTTTCCGAAAAACTCTCTATTGATAACGCTTTTGGCGATTTTTTGCCCGAAGATAAAGTCAATAAAGTGAAAGAAATAAAATCACGTGGCGAAAGTGTAGCATTTGTTGGCGATGGTGTTAATGACGCTCCAGTTGTGGCTTTGAGTGATGTCGGGATTGCTATGGGCGGTTTGGGAAGTGATGCAACGATAGAAACTGCCGATGTGGTGATTCAGGATGATAAACCTTCCAAAATTCCTATGGCAGTAAGAATTGGAAAAGAAACTAAGAAAATTGTCTGGCAAAATATTATTCTTGCTTTTGCAGTTAAAGCTGTGGTTTTAATTCTTGGCGCAGGTGGAATTGCAACGATGTGGGAAGCGGTTTTTGCTGATGTTGGCGTGGCTCTTTTAGCGATTTTGAATGCTGTGAGAATTCAGAATATGAAGTTTAATGTTTAAACCAAATTATTTTTAAAAGTTAAAATTTAATATTAAAAAAAGTCGGTTAGTTTGCTATCCGACTTTTTATTTTAGTAATAATTTACTTTACTTAATTCTTTTTCGTCAATTGGTGCCTCATTAAGATAACGTTCTAAACTATCATTCATCTCCTTCATCCAAGGTGTATGATGTATAAGTGTAATCCCACATCCCAATTGTCTTGCTTTTCATAACATTTAATTTCTGGGATGGGATTACCTTTTTTCTGTTCTGATTCAAATGCTCTTAACATGGCTAGTCCACTAGGACCTGCCCCAGTAATTCCAACTTTAAAATTTGTCATATATATGTAAATTATTCCTTTCGCTATTAAACGAAAAGAGGATTAAACTTCCGATAAAATGAATCACTGATTGATTCTAGATACTACTTAAAAGAAGTAGTTTTTCTGCGTAATTTTTTGATAGAATATCTATGCGTTCCAAAAAAAGAGAGACTTCTTATATTAAAGAAATCATAGCGTACACTTGTTAAAGTAGTTCAATATAAGGAAAATTTACCGTAGAGGCAAATCCAGGCAGTCTTTTATGAATGCTTTATTAAAAGCAGACGTATAAATAATATTAGATTTTTTAATTTTTAAATCGAAATCATCTTCTTCTAGCAAGAGTTGATGGAGGTATTAAATTAACTTAAAAAAAAAATAATCCATTAAAAAAACATTGAATATTAGATAAAAGAAACTAATTTTATTAAAATAATTTTTATGGAAGAGTTTATTAATTTAAAAACCGAAAATGAAATTATTCTAATCAGCATTTCTCTTATTGTAGGAATGATAATTGGAGCCGAGCGAGAATATTACAATAAATCTGCAGGTCTTAGAACTTTTGTTCTAGTGAGTTTTGGGTCTTGTATTTTTACTATTCTGTCTGCAAAAATGGGTATGAATTCGGACGATAGAATTGCCGCTAACATCATTACTGGTATAGGCTTTATTGGTGGTGGAGTAATTTTTAAAGATGAAAACAGAATAAGTGGAATTACAACTGCAACCACCATTTGGGCAACAGCTTCCCTTGGAATGGCAGTTGGTACTGGCTACATCTATTTGGGGTTATTCGGGATGGTGCTCGTTATTTTGATTCTAAATTCTTTGACTTACATACAAAGTCTTATCGATATGCATCATAAAATAAGAAACTATCACATTATTACCTCTTCTTATAGTGAGCTAAACTATTGTAAAGAATTATTCGGAAAATATAATTTGAAATACGAAATAATTGGTGAAAATCATCGCGAAAATAATATAGATATTGAATGGCGAATCGTTGGTAAAAATGAAAACCACAAAAAACTGGTTCAAGAAATAAGAGAAAATTCTAGAATAATTGAATTTGAATATTAAATAAAAAAACCAGCATTTTAGAAATCAAAATGCTGGTTTTATATCAAAAAGAATTGTTTACAAAATTTTAATGCATTGCTTCGCTAAGGTCGATTTTTTCGCCACCTTTTTTATTTCTAACCAATAACACAAACGGAATACAAACCAAGAATGCAAGACCTAAATACAAGAACACGTCCATATAAGATAAAACAGTTGCTTGTTTGGTCACCGAAAAATCAAGAATTTTATAAGCAGATTGTAAGGCCACATCTGGCGACATACCTTTTGCCATAAAACTGGCATTTAATCCTGCAATTCTTTGTTGCACATCCAAATCGTTGACGTCAAGTTTTTCTACTAAATTACTTCGATATTGCATACTTCTATTGGCGATAAAAGTTGTAATTGCTGCAATTCCAAAAGATCCGCCCAGCTGTCGCATCATCCCAGTAAATGCTGCGCCTTGTCCGATTTCGGGACCTTTCAAAGTACTTAGTGACAAAGATGTAATTGGGATAAATAGTAATCCTAGACCACAACCACGAACAATCAACATCCAGAAAAATGCGTCTTTTCCTGTGTCTGGCGTCAAAATCTTGTAACCCCAAAAACTATAAACGAAAAATATAAATAAACCTAAAGCTACCAAAATCTGTTGCTTGGCTCCTTTCGTTAAAAGTCGTCCAATAATTGGCATCATAAAAGCTGTGGTCAATGCAGCAGGAATCATCAATGCGCCAGATTGCAAGGCCGTCCAACCCAAAATACTTTGTGTATAAAGTGGAACTATAAAAGTTGATCCATATAATCCGAATCCTAAAATAAAGGACATAATGGTCCCAACACGAAGGTTTCCGTTTTTAAGGACTCGAAGCTCTACAATTGGATATTTAAAAGTTAATTCTCTCCAAATAAACAATATAAAACCAATACCAGCTGTCAATGTACAATAGACAATCGCTCTACTTTCGAACCAGTCGTCCTCATGTCCTCTTTCCAAAATATATTGCAATGAGCCAACAAAAGCTGCGAGAAGTCCAATCCCAAGCCAGTCGACGTCAGACGCTTTCCGCTTTTCGGCAAATCTTGGACTTTTAACAAACTGAATTGTCAGTAATGTCGCAATAATCCCCAACGGAATATTAATATAAAAAATATAAGGCCAACTGTAATTATCAACGATATAGCCTCCAAGTGGCGGTCCTAAAGTTGGGCCAATAATAACTCCAAGTCCATAAATGGCTTGTGCCATACTTCGTTTTTCGATGGGATAAGATTCGGTGATAATGGTTTGCGAAGTCACCAATAAGGCACCGCCGCCAATTCCTTGACAAAGTCTGAAGAATACCAATTCCCAAATATTGGTCGCGTTACCACATAAAAATGAAAATATGGTAAAAATAACAATCGAAGCCGCGAAATAATTTCGGCGTCCAAACTGTTGAGACAACCAGCTCGTCATTGGTACAATAATTACGTTACCAATAGCATAAGCTGTAATTACCCAACCAACTTCGGACAAAGTTGCACCGAGATTTCCTTTCATCTCGTTAAGTGCAACGTTGACAATCGTTGAATCTACGATTTCTAAAAGTGCACAGATAATCGCCGTAATGGTGATAATCGCACGTCGGAAACCATATTCTACTAAAGAATCATCTTGCATTGTAGTGTTTAGCTTTTTAATGAAACGCTAACTTTAACATTCATCCCAGCACGTAGTTTTTCCAAAACTTTTGGATCTGCATGATCAAATGTGATTTTAACTGGTAGACGTTGAACCACTTTCACAAAGTTACCACTCGCATTATCAGGAGGAAGTAATGAAAACGTCGAACCTGTCGCTGGCGAAAAAGAACTAATTACCCCGTGGAATTCTTGATCCGGAAAAGCATCGATTTCTATATTAACTTTTTGACCTTCCACCATTTTAGAAAGTTGTGTTTCTTTAAAGTTGGCGATTACCCATTTATCATTTTTATTAACTAAACTAAAAATCTGAGATCCAGCTTGTAAGAATTGTCCTTTTTGTGTTGGTACTTTTGATACAAAACCATCTTCTGGAGCAAGAATCACGGTGTATGACAAATTAAGTTTTGCATTTTCTACATCAACTTGTCTTTGTTTAACAACAGAATTTGCGATACCAATTTGCTCAGACGTCGCCATCGATTGAGAGTTAACACTTCCTGTCTGTTGCGTTGCCTGGTTTCTTTGTTCAACTAAAACTTGTAATTGTCTATCAGCAGTTTGTTTCGCTGCTAAAGCTTGTTCATATTGTTGTTGCGTAATCGAATGATCTTTAACCAACGTTGTGTAACGTTTTAGATCTTGATCGGTTTTCCAAACATTAACTTTTGCTGCTTCAATTTGTGCGTTCGCTGTTGCAATCGCCGCTCTCGACGTGTTAACATTCTGTAATGCCGCATTAGCACCAGCTTGCGCGCTACTTACATTGCTAGATGCAGTTCCTAGTGCAGCTAGTGCTTGTTCCAAAATCATTTTTTGGTCGCGATTATCCAAAACGACAAGCGTATCGCCTTTTTTCACAAACTGATTATCTTTAACCTTAATTTCTGCAACGTAACCAGAAATTTTAGAAATAACAGGCGTTACATCTGCAGCAATTTGCGCATCGTCTGTCTCCTCATGCACTTGTGAATACTGATATTCTTTAAGTCCGTAATAACCACCACCAAGAATAACCGCTGCCATAACGATGAATTTAATGGGACTTTTCTTTTTAGGCGTTTCTATTGTTGTATTGTTTGTATCTGACATTGTGTTAAGTATAGTTTTATTAATAGTTTCCTGTTGTTTGTAATAATTTTTTGTGTGCTAAAGTCGCATCTGCTTTAGAATTGATAAGGTTAACTTGCGCCGCTAATTTTGCAGTATCCGCATCTAGCAATTCGGTCATTGTTGCTAAACCATTATCGAATTTATTTTTAGTAATTCTAAAATTTTCGTTGGCTTGTTCGACCGCTCTTTGATAAACATCGATTTTTCTGTAAGCCAGTTTTTCGTTCTGAATATCTTTTTTAACATCCAAAGTGATGTGGTCATTTAACAATTCAGAAGAAGCCTCCAATTGTTTTTCAAAAGCTAAAGATTTACCCAAACTCGAATTCTTTTTCCAAATATTTGCTAAATTATATTGTACGCCTACACCGAAATTAACAGCATTGGTCACTGTCAAAACCTTCGGAATGTCCGCTGCGACGTAACCACCTGTTAAAGCAATTGTCGGAAGATTCTCGGCTTTTGCAGCTTTGGTACCGAGCATTGCAGCTTTTTGTTGATATTCTAAAGCTTGCTTGTCTTTTCTATTTTTAAAGGCTTCCGTCAAATAATAATTGTCGTCTTGCAAGTTTTGATCTTCGATATAATTAGGATCAATCTCGATTTCTGTATTATCTGCCAAACCTAACAACAAATCCATATTGATATTTGCAATGTCGTAATTGTTGTGAGCTTCCAATAACTGAACTTCGATATTAGAAGTTTGTAATTGCGCTTTCAAACGATCATTACGAGCAATAACACCGTTGTCTTCAAGTTTAATAAAAGATTGGTCACGCTTTTCGGATGCCGAAAGACTTTCTTCCAAAAGTTTAATCGCTTGCGACGCTTTAAACATGTTATTGTAAGCTTGTGCCACATTATAAGCCACCGAAATTTTATCGTTTTCCGAACTTAATTTTGAAGCTTCTACTAAATATTTTGCGGACTCAATACCATATTTAATTCGACCACCAGAAAAAATTGGATACGACAAATTTGCAGAACCAAACATCACCTGATTAACCTCTGGACCTGCACCACCGCCCATACCAGGAAGTTTGATAGTAACATTCGGCTTTATCGGCATATACATATAAGTCCCAGAAATTTTAAGATCGGGAAGTTGTCGATTTTTAGCCTCGAGAAGATTAGCTGTCGCTTCTTCAATTTTTGCTTCGTCGATTTTAAGACTTTTACTATTCTTAATGCCAAGATCGATGGCTTCGGAAAGTGTTAAATTCTTTTTTGTCTGTGCTTGAAAAAAAATATTACTACTGATGAGTAGTAATATTCCTAAATTAATTCCTTTATTTTTCATTATAACCTAACAGGTATTTTAATACGTTTTTTAAATGTTCGCTTAGTCCTTCGTAGTATACAGCTTCGAAGTTGGCATCGTTTTGAGCACCAGCAAATTCTTTATACATAGGTGTTGCGTTAACGCCAGCAAATAAAGTCCCTGCAATTGTTGAGTGAACATATTCTACTTTTGGAAGTTTTGTGAAAACGCCATTATCGTAACCAGACTTTATTAATTTGGAATAAAACTCTAAAAAATTCATTTTAGACGTTTTTAAAAAATCGATGATGAAAGCGGTTTTGTTACTTAATTGTTCACGTTGCATAATCCTGTAAAAAGCACGTAGACGAACCACTCTATTACAAAATTGGTCAATAAGAAGTTCGAATTTTTCCCATTCGTTAAGATTGGGTTTAGAAATAATATCTTTTCCGAAACTCACACTTTCGTTCATTCTGTATTCGAAAATGCGTTCGTAAAGTTTTTCTTTAGAACCAAAATAATACGAAATCATTGAAATATTTACATTCGCTTCCTTACAAATTTCGCGTGTGGAAGTACTGCCAAAGCCATTTTTAGCAAAAAGCCTTTCGGCGGCAAAAAGAATATTTTCTTCCTTAGAGATTTCCATTCACATTAATTTTGCTGCAAATGTAAATTATTTTTAAATAAAATCAAACGATTGATTGAATAAATTTTTATTAAATAAAAATTAAAATTTTTGCGAAAAGCTTAAACAGCCTTTTTATGAATGTGTCGTGTCAATTTGATGCCCATATCAGTCAAAACAACTTTGGCGTTAGCATTACGAGAAATATGATAACTGGCATCCGTCAACTCATCAAGAATCGCTTCGATATTGGCTCCGCTGATATAAGTCGAAAAAGCATCCCAACCAAAACCATTGCTATCCAACTTTCTATATACAAGATTTGAACTCGCATAATTTTGCAACAATGCCAAACGGAAAGTCTCTGTACAGAATTCTAAAAAACGAATTTGTTTATCACGATTCCAAGTGCTAATCTCATGTGACCAACGGATGATGGCACGCAAAACTTCAGGTTTCTTTTTCGCCATAAAAGCATTACGAACCCATTGTATAAACAAAGTTTCGAACTCGTTAGATGATGATCCTGTTTCTAATATCTTTTGGGCGTCATTTAGATTTCCTCGAGCTTGTCCAACTGCAGCATCAATTTGTGATGCATCAGCATCTGGAAATTTTGAAGAAAGATAAGTTTTTATGTCCGTATCATCAATTCTTGGGACTTCAACAATTTGACAACGAGAAAGTATCGTCGGCAGAATATTATCAATTTTTTCCGAACATAATATAATGTAAGTCTTCTTTGGCGGCTCTTCTAAGAATTTCAGAATTTTGTTAGCCGCTTCTTCATTCATTTTTTCAGCACGCCAAATGATGAGAATTTTGCTACCGCCTTCAAAACTTTTTAGTGCAAAATTAGCATGCATATCTTCGGCTTCTTGTGCCGAAATAAAGAATTGTTTCTTTTCTGAATCTAGATAATTGGTCCAGTCGTCAAAACTAGAATACGGATTTTTGAGAATCATCTCACGCCATTCTATAAAATAACGCTTACTAAGCGAAATATTTTTCTCAGTAAAAATTGGAAAACTAAAATGTAAATCGAGATGGTTAAGATGTTCTACTTTTTGAGCTGCAGTTGCATTTTCACGAGACAAAATCTCTTGAGAAAAAGCCAAAGCCATTGCCAATGTACCGTAACCTTCTTCACCAACAAAAAGCTGTGCGTGTCCTACTCGATTATCGTCAATACTGGATAAAAGAAGATTTTTCAGTTTTTGTTGCCCGATTATGTTTTCCCATTTCATGTCAACAAATATAAAGAAATAAGTTTGAGGATTTGTATTGTTTAAGTTTAATAAAAATCTAAAAGGAACGTCAATTATTGTAGTATTCATCTACTTAACAAACTTTAACGCCAAATAAATTTTTGAGATTCATTATTAATTAAGATATTTGCGGTTTGATAATAATAACGGATGAAAAAGACTTTTGTCGTATCATTACTTACAGCGGGAATCTATCTAAACGCACAAAGCGTGGGTAATTCTCCATATGCAGCCTACGGAATTGGTGATGTAAAGTATGATAACACTGTGGAAATAAATTCAATGGGAGGCGTTTCTACTGCATATATTTGGGATTTTAATAATAGTTTTAACTTTAGAAACCCAGCAGCTAATACCAACCTAGAATTAGCAACCATTAAAGTTGAAGGAACCAACGAAAATAACTTTTACAAAACCGACTATAATAATACAAGTGTAACAAAACACTCTAATTATTTGTCAAATATTGCTATTGCAATGCCCCTTAGCAAGAAGGTTAAATTCGGATTAGGCTTTCAACCTTATAGCTCTAAGCAATACGAAATACTTCGTACATCGACTAACGCAGACACCGGAACTATCGAAGGGCACAAATACACAGGAAAAGGTACTCTTAACACGATACAAGCAGCGCTTGGTTATCAGATTACACCAAGTTTTGCTTTAGGTATTAGAACAAATTTCTATTTCGGAAAACTTTACGATCTTGAAGAAGTAACTTTCTCTGACGCAGAATTGTTAAGCGGTTACGAAAATAGCAACAAGATTAAATCTTTCAACTTTACGCTTGGTACAACCTACCAAAAGAAATTCATTAACGATCACAAGTTGACTGTTGGTGCAACTTATACTTTTGGTACGACTGGTCAAATGGAAAGTACATACACCAATAGCACATATTACAAAGGTGTTGGCGATGTTAAAGGTTACGAAACGATTATCGATCAATTAGAAACTAAAGATAAAAAATTCTTACCTCAAGAATTTTCAATTGGTCTTGGTTATGGTCATGAGACAAAATGGTTTGTTGGGACGCAGTTAGACTACAAAAATGGAGAAAACTTCAACTTTTTGGGACAAACTTTAGCATATCAAAATTCTTATAAAATTTCTGCTGGAGGTTGGATTCTTCCTAACTACAACAACTTTAGAAATTACTTCTCTCGTGTTACCTATCGTTACGGGGCTTATTATCAAAAAGGAGCACTTAACCTAGCTGGACAAAACATCAATAGATTTGCAGTAACTGGAGGTGTTACGTTACCATTCCAAAAAAGTAGTGTAACAAGAATGAACTCTGTTGATCTTGGTTTAGAAATCGGAAAAACAGGTACACTTACCAACAATCTTATTCAACAGAACTTTATCAACTTACGCATAGGTATTAACTTTGCCGATAAGTGGTTTGCAAAAAGACTTTACAACTAGAATTAAGATTTATTACTAATGATTTTTAAAATTAGTAACATATCAAATCATACAGCATTAAGAAACAAAATTCTATTAAGTTTCTTAATGCTTTTTGTTTTACACTCTTGCGACGAAGACATCACAAAACGCGATCGTAAGAAAAACACCAATTTTGAGTCTCAAGTTATCCATAACGCAAAAATTATACAGAGAGATTCGGGTAAGGTAAAAGTGCGATTTGATGCGCCTTTGCTAGAAAAATACGAGTTAATAGACTCGCCTTATGTCGAGGCAAAAAAAGGAATCTATCTAGAATATTTTGATAAAAAAAATCCGAAAGTTCCTGGGAAAATTTGGGCAAAATATGCAAAATATGATGAGAAAAAAGACTTCTATTTTGCGAAAGGTCGCGTAAAAATTGTTACTAATGAAGGTCGAACTTTCGTAACAGAAAGTATTAATTGGGACAAAAAGAACCGAAAAATGTACACCAAAGACACAGTTTTTGTGTCCGATCAAGATGGTAATATTTTGGTTGGTGCCAACGGAATGGTCGCAAAAGACGACTTTACAGAATATACATTCTACAACAACTCAGGTCAATTCAACACCAAAGGTCTTCCTAAAACCGGCTTATAATGGCAACTTCACAGGAGTTTTTCGCACTTGGATTAATGTCTGGGACAAGTCTCGACGGACTAGATTTATGTTATTCTAAATTTTGGAAAAGTGATGAAAATTGGCGTTTTGAGATTTTAGAAACTGAAACAATTCCTTATTCAGAAGCTTGGGAAAATAAACTCCGAAACGCTGTTAACCTCAATGCTGAGGGGTTATTTGAATTAAATTCCGATTATGGATTTCTACTTGGAAAACTTAGCCAAAACTTTATTTCTAAACACAACATTGAAAATTTAGATGTTATCGGCTCACATGGTCACACGATTTTTCATCAACCTGAAAAGAAATTTACACTTCAGATTGGCGATGGTCGCGCCATACAGATTTTAACGAAGAAAAATATCGTTTACGATTTCAGAATGCAAGACGTCTTGATGGGCGGAAGCGGCGCTCCGTTGGTTCCGATAGGTGACGAACTTTTGTTTTCGGAAGTTGATGCTTGTGTTAATCTCGGTGGATTTTCTAATATTTCGTTTAAAAAAGATGAAAAAAGAATTGGTTACGACATTTGTCCCGTCAATATTATTTTAAATTATTTTGCGAAAAAACAAGGTCAAAATTTCGATAAAGATGGCGAATTAGCAAAGCAAGGAAATGTTGATTCGGAACTTTTAAAAAAGTTAAATAACATCGAATTTTACCAATTATCCGAACCAAAATCTCTAGGTTACGAATGGGTAGAATCTCACGTAATGCCTTTATTAAAAGACTTTTCGGATTTAGAAATATTAGCAACTTTTACAGAACATGCTGCTGAGCAAATCGCTATTAATTTAATTCAAAATAACATCAAAACTGCTTTGTTTACAGGCGGTGGAACTCACAACACTTTTTTAATAGAAAAAATTAAAGCAAAAACCAAAACCCAAGTCATTATTCCAAATAGACAAATAATTGATTACAAGGAGGCTTTGATTTTTGCTTTTATGGCTGTCCTAAAAACAAACGGCGACATTAACATACTTTCCTCAGTTACAGGAAGTTCAAACGACCATTCATCAGGGATTTTTCTTAAATTCTAAAGTTGCTCGATTTTATCAGTCAAAGCATCGATAAAGTTTTTCAGGGGTTTTTCAACCATCATTTTGATAAATGGATTGAATTTTCCATCAAATAATAATTGAACTTCAGTTTGATTCTCATTAATTGGGCTCATATTACCAGTCAACGCGAAATCCAAACTAGAACTTGCAGAAACTAAAACAACTTTTTCTTCTGTAACTTCCTGAATCTTAAGCGCAATCTCAGGCATTCCTTTTAATCCAAATTTGAAACCACCTTCTCTCGCTTCAAAATTCTGAAGACTCTCTGGCATCAATGCTTTGTAATCTTCAGCATTCTTAAGCATTTCTGTCAAATCTTTAACCGATTTATTTACGATAATTTTGCGTCCTTCTAGATTCATTTTTCTATTTTTGTATTAATATTAAAGCTACGCAAATGTATAAAGTTTTTATCAATGAAAAAAAATTAATCCTTAGTGAAACGCCTCAAAATGTTGAGCGTAACATAGCATTTGAGGAGAATCTTCAATTTGATATCGCTTTGGATCTTTTGCAGAACACTTCGACCAAAGATGTTGCCATATATCACAACAATCTGGAAGAGCTTTGGCTTAATTATCAACAACATTTTCAAGTTATTGAAGCTGCTGGCGGTATTGTTTTAAACCCTGAAAAGAAAATACTTTTCATCCATCGATTAGGAAAATGGGATCTTCCAAAAGGTAAAATAGAAGTTGGAGAATCTAGTGATATTGCTGCTTTGCGCGAAGTTGAAGAAGAATGTGGACTGACAAATCTAGAACTTCACGAGTTTATTAATTCGACCTACCATATGTACCACATCAAGTCAAAACCTGTCTTGAAAAAAACCTATTGGTATTACATGAAACATGACGGCATTGCTGAACCAAAACCACAAGTTGAAGAAGGCATCACCAAAGTGGAATGGAAAAACAAAGTGGAAATCCAACGCGATGTCGAAACTTCCACTTTTAATAATATTCTTTTAATTCTTACAGATTTTTTATCGAAACACGACATCTCATAACAGGTCGATTGCTCTCTCGAGAGCAATTCCGCGAGATGCTTTTAACAGAATATTGTCTGTTGTTATAGGGTTTTCTTTTAAAAACTCTATTAATTCTGATGTATTTTCGAATGCAAAATCAGTCGTATTTACTTTTTTAAATTCTTTTCCGACAGTAATAATTTTATCAAAACTAAGCGCTTTTGCTTTGTCATAAATTATTTGATGCTCAAGCTCACTTTCTGTACCAAGCTCCAACATATCACCGATAATAATTGTTTTTGAACCTTCAAATTCATTAAAATTATCCAAAGACGCCGACATACTACTTGGGTTGGCATTATATGTATCTAGGACTAATGTTTTACCATCTTTTTTCTGAACTTGCGAACGCATATTACTAGGAAAATAGCTTTCTATCGCTTCTTTAATATCATTAAATGGAATATTAAAATGCAAACCTAAACTAACCGCAGCTGATAAATTAGTGAAATTGTAATTTCCTGTTAAATTAGAAAGCAACTTTTTGTTTTGATAGATTAAACCAACGAAATGATCTTTTGCAAAAATTTCAAAAACATAATCAGAAGTTGGTTTTCCAAAAGAGATTTTGTTAACGTAATCCGTTGTTTTTTCTAATTGAATTGCATCTGCTTCGTTAACTAAAATTGTTTTATCATTTGCTTTTAAATAATCGTACAATTCAGATTTTCCTTTAATAACCCCGTCGAAACCGCCGAAACCTTCAAGATGTGCTTTTCCAAAATTGGTGATATAACCAATGGTTGGTTGCGCAATTTTACAAAGCGCTTCGATTTCTTTTTGATGATTTGCTCCCATTTCGACGACAGCTAATTCATGTTCTGATTTGATGGACAAAATCGTTAGAGGTACACCTATATGATTATTTAGATTTCCAAAAGTGTATTGAAGATTAAACTTTTTTGACAAAACCGTGCTAATCATTTCCTTGGTTGTCGTTTTACCATTGCTCCCCGTTAAACCAATAATCGGAATATTAAGTTGATTTCTGTGATAAATTGATAAGTCTTGTAAAAACTGTAAAGTTGATTCAACAAAGAAAATATTACGGCCAGGATTATTGTATTTAGGATCTTCGACAACAACCGCTAAAGCGCCACTGGTAATAACTTCTTCCGCTTTTTCGGCTGCGTTGTAATTTTCACCAGAGAATGCAAAAAAGATGTCGTTTGGTTGTAGCTTTCTACTGTCAATAATACAGTTGTTAGCCTCTTTATAAAGTTTATAAAATGATTCGATATTCATGTCTCAAAATTAAGATTAAAAAATAATTTCGCATAAAAAAAGCAGTAGAAAATCTACTGCTTTATATGAAGTTTTATCTTTTGCTTCTTTTTCCAGAGTCTTTAGCATCTTGTGCTACACGGAAACCAATCCAACTGAATGTTTTTCCTTCTTCTTTGTATCTTCTGTGTCCTGGATCTAACCAATAAGAAGAGTCTAACCAAGAACCTCCTTTAACAACACGAACTTCGTTAGTTATAGCGGTTGTAACTTGTTTTTTCTGTTTCTCAAGGATTACATTACCATGTTTATCAACTACAAATCCTTTTCTTACTGAATTATACATATTAAATGTACTATCAGAATTTGTACCTGACATATCTAAAGATGATTGATAATCTCCATCTCTATAGTTTCTGTCATCTTGTACAACTTTTCTTTCATATTCTCCAGGAAGACCTCTATAAACTAATTGACCGTTAGCCATGGTATCATATTTAATATCCATATTACCAACTTTTTTATATGTACCGTCAGCATTCTTTTCAGTTTGAACAACAACATTACCTCTATAATAGTTAAAGTCATTGAAGTCTTCATCAATTTGTGGACGATATACATCTGCTACCCATTCTGCAACGTTACCATACATACCATAAATTCCTAAATCATTAGATTGATATTGTCTAACATCAGAAGTTGTAGGAGAACCATCATTCTTCCAACCAGCAACTCCAGAATAGTCACCTCTTGACATTTTGAAGTTTTCAAGATACATCCCTCTATTACGACCTTTTGTACCTTTTAGCTTATCAATTTCTGGTGTCTTGCCTAAATAGTTATTATACTTACGATTTTTTTGCATGCCTAATGCTGCAAATTCCCACTCCACCTCAGTTGGAAGTCTGAATTTTTCCACCATACCAGAAGATGCGCTACGGTTAGCAGCTGCAATTCTTTGAGAAGATGTTTTAATACCAGATTGTTTTTGCAATTTATCTTTATTGATAACTGCATCTAACTCGGAATCATTTGCTTTGTATTTATCCATGCTAAATGTACTTTCACCGTTAAAGTTCGAGTCATTTGCATATAGATCTTTGGATAAAATACCTTTTTGCATTAATGCTTTTTCGTTAGCTCTGTTAGTTAACCAATCACAATATTTGGTAGCTTGTAACCAAGACACACCAACTACTGGATAATAGTCAAATTCTGGATTACGGAAATATGTTTCTGCGTAAGCATTACGAGATAACTTATTATTCCAAACTACAGTATCTGGTAAAGCACCTGAATAGATATTTTTGAAATTCGGATCTGATGGAGGGAATACATACTTTAACCAAGTAACGTATTCTCTATATTCATAGTTAGTAATTTCAGTTTCACCAATAAAGTAAGAACTTACCTGCATACGACGTGGCGTGTTATTCCAGTCATGCATTACATCGTCTTGCACCAATCCCATAGTAAAGGTACCACCGTCAACATACACCATCCCTGGCCAACCTTTCTGCTTTTGCTGTTTGCCAGAGAAAAAGTATCCGTTTTTCTCATTTGGTTTCCATCCCGTTTTACTAGTAAAACGCTTTGTGCCACCACCTTTTTTAGTGTTACCTCCACCACAACTCGCAAGAACTAAAGCTGAGCCAAGGGCAAGTGAAAACAATTTAATTTGTTTCATAGTTGATATAATCATTTACAAAGTACAAAGAAAAAATAAAAATTTCAATTAATCAAATAATGATATGCTTTTTTTCTAACGCAAATAAATAAGTTTTATTGTTATATACCTTTTTATCTAAATTTTCGTTTATTTTGTAAATTGAATATTTTCTAAATGAGAAAGAAATTTTACTCTCTATTACTAGTTGCAATCTCTATCGGTGTATTTGGTCAAAAGGTCAACATACAATGGGAAGGTAGCAAAACATTCGATTATGGCTCTTATAAACAAAGTATGCCTTTTTTTAAAAATGAAGGATACAACGTAGGATCTCGTGGCGTCGTTATTTCTATCGAGAAAAAAAATGACGGCAAAGAAATCCTTGCTAAAAACTTTGTTTGGGAAAAAGCAAAACCAGAAAACTTATTTGATGTTAATCAAGATATTTTAGTTAATACAGACTATTATGACATCAGTTATGAATATAACGACAAACTAAATACTGATGTAGGGGTAGCACATATTCCTGTTCTTAAAAAAGTTAACAATGAGATTTATCGATTAGTTTCTGTTGATGTTGATCTTTCCTCAAAACCGCTAATCTTGCACAAAGGAGCCGATATTGGCACAACAGATAACCCGCTTCAAAGTGGTACATTTTATAAAATAAAAGTTGATAAGTCTGGTATCTTCAAAATTTCTAAAAAGTTTTTGCAAGATAATGGTATTAATGTATCCAGCATTAATCCTAAAAATTTCAGAATTTATGGAAATGGCGGTATTATGTTGCCTGAATATAACCAAGATGCTACATTTTCGTCTTTACAACAAAATGCGATAGAAGTTGTTGGAGAAAACGATGGTGTTTGGAATGATGAAGACTATGCACTATTTTATGCCCAAGGTCCTAACGGTTTTAATCAAACAAAAAGTGCGACTAGAAATGGTAGAACAGAGACAAGATTGGATACAAGCCTTAATTTGGTAAATCTGTATGAAGATTCGTCTTATTATTTTATTAATTTTGACATTGGTCCTGGTAAAAGAATTCAAGAAGATAACATAAATCCACCTTCTACTTTAATAACAAGGTACGACGATTACCAATATATTAATGAGGAGAAATTTAATATCATCAAATTGGGTCGACTTTGGGTTGGTGATTCTTTCACAACTAATAAAGAAGTAAAATTTGACCTTAGAACACCTCTTAAGTCAACAGATCTAATCTTGTATAAAACTAGAGTAGCAGGTTACAACGGCCAAGGTAATCAAATCGAATTTTCTATAAATGGACAAGATACTAAGTCTAGTACAGTAGCGCAAAAAGATGTATCGTTACTGACTTTCAATGGCAGTATAACAAATTCGCCAACATCTAGTATAACTCTTAGCTACAAACCTAATCTTAGTCCTAACCCACTTGGTCAATTTTATTGGGATTATGCTGAAATTGTATATAAACAAGACTTAACCTATAATAACGCAGGTCAATTAGCATTTAGAGATTTTAGTATTAATGAAAAAAGTAATAATACTTACGGGTTTTCGATCTCTAATACCAATGGATTAGAGCAAGTATGGGACGTATCGGACACTACAAATGTTAAGAGAAAACTTAATCAAAGTGGGAATTCAAACGTTTTTAACATTGGTTATCTTGCAAATAGTCCCACTTTCAATAATGAATTTGTAGCTTTTAATCAATCTGCAGCTTTCGCCCCAAGCTTTGTTGGTCGTATTGAAAACCAAAATCTTTCGGCTTTATCCAATGTAGACTATTTGATAATTTCTCCTGCAAATATGATGTCTGAAGCTCAACGTCTAGCCAGTTATCATAGAACAACTAATTCTTATAATGTTGAAATAGTTGATGTTAATAAAATCTATAATGAATTTAGTAGTGGAAGTAAAGATATCACTGCAATTCGTAGTTTTATTACAAAGTTGAATGCTTCTTCTAGCTTAAAATACGTTTTACTCTTAGGAGACACATCTTATGACTTTAAAAACAGAGTTGCAAATAATACAGATATTATCCCAAGTTATCAAAGTGAGAATAGTCAGGACTTTGCGCAAAGTTACGTGACAGATGATTATTTTGTTATGACAAGTCCACAAAGCGCTTCGGATATTTCAAATATTCTTCCCGACATCCCTATTGGTCGATTACCTGCGGCTAACCCATCGGAAGCCAAACTATTAATTGACAAAACTTTAGCATATTATAATGCTCTACCGGGACAATCTTCTCCTTTTGGCGAGTGGCGAATGAAGCTAGACTTTATAGTTGATGATGATGCTGACAATAATGTACCTTTCCATAATACAATGGAAAATGCATTCAAGAGTGCAAATATGGAAAATGGCTATCTTAATCCAACTCCTAGTTTCCCTAATCCACCTATTTTATACCAAAACAAAAGGCCAGAATATAATATTCGTAAACTTTATCTTGATGCCTTCCCTCCAGAAACAAGTGCTGGAGGTCAACGTTTTCCACAGATTAATCAAGCTATTAGTAACGATGTTGGTAATAGTTTATATTTATTCTATTTTGGACATGGTGGTATTAATGGTTGGGCACAAGAACGGGTTTTAACCTCTACTGAAGTTCAAAATTTTAATAATTACACTTCACTTTACAGCAGATTCCCTTTAGTTTCAACAATTACATGCGAATTCACGCTTTGGGATGAGCCAAATACTAATTCTGTAGGAGAACAAATTATTAAATTAAAGTCCGGAGGGGCGGCTACAATGATTACTTCTAGCCGAGCAATCGCTGTGACTTATGGTGAAGATTTAACATCACTTTTTACTGCAAGTATTTTTGATTTAAATCAAGACGATTTCTATACTCTTGGTCAAGCCTTTTTAAAAGCTAAAAAAATAAAAGGAAAAGATATTAATCACTTACGTGTTAACTTTCTTGGCGATCCAGCAATGAAATTATCGCGTCCAAAACGCTTATTAAAAATTGATAACATCGACACGCCTGAAGATGGTAAAATTCGAGCTTTAGATTTTGTTAAAATAAAAGGACGTGTTACAAAAGCTGATGGAAGTCTAGATAGTAACTTCAATGGTCGTGTTGTTATTAATATTTTTGATAAAAAATTAACAAAAAAAACAAGAAATAACGATAATCAACCAAAAATGAATCCTACAATTAGCTTTAGTGAAGAAGGGAGTCCTATTGTTAAAGCGTCCGGTAAAGTAGAAAACGGAAATTACATTGTAGAATTTTATGTTCCGAAAGATATCAATTATACAGATGGAGATGGTCGTATATTAGCCTATGCAGATAACTTTGTTAAAGGTAATACCACTGCATATGATGTATTTACAAATCAAGCTCAAAAAATTGGAGGAATTAATCCTAATGGAGTAAACGACTCAGAACCACCAAAAGTACAGTTGTATATGAATAATACCAACTTTGCTGATGGAGGTATTACTGATCAAAATCCTAATCTGTTAGCCTGTGTTACGGATAATATTGGTATTAATTCCACTGGTTCCGGTATTGGACATGACATCACGGTCTTATTAGATGGCGAAGTTATAAACACTAAAGTTCTTAATGACTACTTCACTTCTGGTGAGAGTAATGGTTGTATCAATGCAAGTTTAGCAGACTATCAAAAAGGTAGCGTAACTTATCCGTTCCGTGATTTGAAACCTGGACAACACCAATTAACATTTAAAGTTTGGGACATCAACAATAATTCTACAAGCTCTACGTTAAACTTTGTAGTGAAAGATGAAAGTCAACAACAATTGGTTATTAATCGACCTCTTAACTGGCCAAATCCATTTACCAATAAGACATATGTACAGTTTGAGCATAATTGCGACGATATATTGGATGTTAATGTTCAAATTTTTACTATAACGGGTAAATTAGTAA
The DNA here is from genome assembly GCF_032062245.1 of Soonwooa sp. Classification (NCBI taxonomy): domain Bacteria; kingdom Pseudomonadati; phylum Bacteroidota; class Flavobacteriia; order Flavobacteriales; family Weeksellaceae; genus Soonwooa; species Soonwooa sp. The sequence goes on along the minus strand of NZ_DAMBQF010000003.1, from coordinate 19,368 downwards.
GAACATTAACCAACTCGATCACTGCAGAACCATTCTTAGAAGGTTACAGAACACCTAAACAAGCTATCGAATGGGATGGTAAAGACGATTTTGGTGATAGTGTTGCAAAAGGAACATATATTTTTAAGATATTTGCAAAAAGCCAAAATCAAGACAAATGTAAAGGCAGTGCAACAGCAGTCGAAAAAATGGTATTATTAAAATAACTAAAGAATAAAAATATTAAAACGGTAAAATTTACCACTAACTAACTAATTATGAATTTGACAAAAAAACTCTTTTTAGGTTTGGGATTAGGAATAAGCATTGCTGCCTACTCTCAATCTGACTACACAGTACTAACAGGAGCTCCTTTTTTAAGAATTTCACCAGACGCAAGAGCAGGAGGTATGGGAGATCAAGGGGTTGCGACATCTACAGATGTTTTCTCACAATTTTGGAACGCTGCAAAATATCCTTTTGCTAAAAATACTTCGGGGGTTGGGGTTAACTATACACCTTATATGAGTAAGTTAACAAACGACGTTTTCCTACTTTATGGTTCATTCTACACGTTTTTAGGTGACGACGAAAGATCAACGTTGAGTGCAAGTATCTATTACTTCAACATGGGACAAGTTGACTTAACATCTTTAGTGGGTAACGAAGTTATCTCTGGAGGAACAACTAAACCTAATGAATTTTCATTAGACGTTGCTTATGGTCTTAAGCTTTCTGACAACTACTCTATGGCTGTTACTGGGCGTTTCATTAGATCAGATTTAGGTGGAAGTTTCAACACAGATAACACACTAAAACCAGCTAATACTTTTGCAGTTGATGTATCTGGTTACTTCAGATCTCCAAAACATCAAAGTATCGGTGATTACGAAGGACGTGTTAACGGAGGTTGGGCTATACAAAACCTTGGACCAAGATTAGACTACACAGGTGATGAAAACTCTAGATCATATCTACCAACAATGGCAAGATTAGGTGTAGGTTATGACTTATTTATTGATGATCTTAACAGATTTAGCATCAGTGGTGAAGCTTCAAAACTATTAGTACCAGGTCCAGAAGTATCTGATCATGATGCTAATGGAAAACCAATTTACACGATCCCTAACGTGGGTGTTATGGAAGGTATCGGAAAATCTTTCGGTAACAAAAAAAGTATTATGTTCTCAGGAGCTGCAGAATATTCTTACGATGATGCATTTGCAATCCGTGCGGGTTACTTTACAGAAAGTCCTGAGCAAGGTGCAAGACAGTATGCAACAGTTGGTGTAGGTCTTAAGTATCAATCTTTTGGATTAGACTTATCTTATCTAATTAATATGTCAAAAGTTAACAGTGCTTTGGACAACACTCTTAGATTTGGTCTAACTTGGAATATTGGAGGCGAAACTTACAACTCTCAAGATTATTAATCTTTATCCAAATATTATTAAAAATGCCTCTGTTATGAGGCATTTTTCTTTTATTTTTGTTATATGAATTATACTTCGGAACTCAAAAAATTTTTAACAAGCCAATATATTTTTGCAGGGACAAGAATTGCCTTGGCTATTGTTATTCCGAGTATTATTCTAGCGCATTTTGGCTTATTGCAAGAATATTTTCTTTTCCCGATGGGGACAAGTTTTGTAGGGCTTACCGACCAACCTGGACCCTTTGTAAGACGACGTAACACTTTAGCTTTTGCTGTCATTTCTTACTTTTTTGTAGCCTTAATAGCCAGTCTCGTCAAAGATTTCCAAATTATCGTTTATTTAGAAATCATTCTTTTTGGGATGTTCTTTTCGCTAATTGGCGTTTACGGAACACGACTTGCTGGCGTTGGATCATTATCTTTAGTCGTCCTCAGTATCTTTATTGATGGACATCTGACGGGACATGATGTTATTAAAAGTTTAATCATATTTCTCGGAGGTTGTATTTGGTTTGTCATTGTATTTTTGGTGGTCTCGACTTTACAACCTTATAAATTAGCGAGTCAAATGGTGGGCGAAAACTATCTAGAACTCGCCGATTATTTAAGAATAAAAGCTAAATTTTATCGTAAAAACCAAAATGTTGATACACTTATCAGTCAGCTTATTTCGCAACAGATAAAAATAAAAGACCAACAAGAGGCTACACGAGAGATGGTTTTTAAAACCAGAAAAATCGTCAACGAATCCACAACGCAAAGTCGAATTTTGATGTTGATGTTCCTTAATTCTATTGACCTTTACGAGAAACTTTTCACCTCGGAGAATGATTATAGAAAACTAAATCATGTTTTTGGAGAAACCAAAATTCTCAACATGATGCACGATTATTTGAACAACATGGCCAACGAAATCACCAATATCGGTATTGCGTTGCAAGGTAGTATTAGAACAAAAGAGCAATTTAATTTTGATAAAGCTTTAAAAGAAATTTACCACGAGTTTTACGAACATCGTCTTAAACAAATCAATTCGGATAATCTAGAAGACTTTATGCTTCTCCGCCAAGTTTTGATGCGTATAACGGACGTAACGGACGAAGTGAAAACGATTTTCCGAGTTTTTGATCAGGATGTTAAATTGGCGAAAAGTCTTTCCACAGGTCTTGATCTCAACAAATTTGTTCCTAAAGAAGAACGTCTTAATCGGAAAGTGCTTTTGAGCAATATATCGTTAGATTCTGGACATTTTCGTCATGCTGTACGTGTGACTTTAGCATTGTTTATTGGTTATCTTTTTTCTAAAATGGAATTTTTAGGAATTGGTCATGCTTATTGGATTATGATCACTATTACAGCCATCCTAAAACCTTCCTATAGTACGACAAAACATCGCAATCTTCTTCGACTTTACGGCACTATTGCAGGTGGAGTCGCAGCTTATATCGTTTTGTATTACATTACGGATCATAGCATTTTGTTAGCAATTTTATTGACGACAATGACTCTATGTTTCAGTCTTTTAAAATCAAAATATTTTTGGGCAGTATTTTTCATGACCATTTATGTTTTTTTATCCTTTAATTTTTTACGTCCGGGTAATGTCAACCTCATCTTCAAAGACCGAATTATAGATACTGCTATTGGAGGCGCTGTTACATTTTTGGTCGCTTATTTTGTTTTCCCTGTTTGGGAACATACTCAGAATTTACAATTGATGAAAAAATCCGCAAAGAGCAATTTGGAATATTTCCGTGTGGTGATGGATCTTTTCATTAATAAAAAAGAAAATGATGAGCAATATCGTCTTAGAAGAAAAAATGCTATTATCGATCTTGCCAACCTATCGGATAACTTCCAAAGGATGATTTCGGATCCGAAAGATCAACAAAAAAAATTGGAAACTGTGCATCAATTTGTGACGACTTCTCACCTATTGACCGCCTATACAGCTTCGCTTTCGCAATATGCAAAAAATGAGGATCAATATCCTGAGATTGACAGCCAAAGTTGGAAAATAAAAATTTCATCAGAATTAATTAGAAGTAATTCTCTTTTACATAAAGAAGAATTCGATCATGATATTATCGACCAAAGCAAAATAGAACCCGACGATCACGTTGACGAATTACTCGAAAAACGCAGACGCGAACTTGACGAAAGCGAATACAAAGATCATCGTGATCCTACAAAAATTAGTCATTTAACAGAGTTAAAAAGTATTCAGGATTTGTTAGAACTGATATATGATGTTGCTAAAGACCAAAGAAGAGTGGTCGAAAATTACTACAAAAGTAAATCCGAATAAAAAAGCTGACTCATCTCTGAGCCAGCCTTTGACAAATAATATATAATAGTATTTTCTATTTAACGATTACTTTCGATGTTATAACAACAGAATTAGTAGTCAGTTTAACAATATAAAGACCCTTAACAAAAATAGCGGAAGATATTTTATTTGTATTCGAAGCAACACTCACCAAATTACCAACAGCGTTATAAACCTCGGACTTATCAGCTTTTTCTAAACTTCCAATAACTTGCGACTTATCATCATAATAGATTTTCACTTTATTTTTAGCAACATCCGTCGTCGCCAAAGTTGCTAGCGGCAAATCGTAAAACTCTGTTGTAATATCTTAGTTGTCAGCACGATAAATAACAGCTAATTTTTTAATGTCAGTTTCTGTTTCATCTCTCACAAAACAACTAGAGATTACATCGCCATAAGAAGAATCTCCTTTTGCAGAGAAAATCGGCGTTTGATAGTCTTTAGTTACACTGTATTCATTATACTACTTAGTACCTGTTGGGAATTTATATTTATGAAGGTAAGTGAATTCAACATCATTATCATTGTTATAAATAGTTGGCGATAAAGTTTCAGAATTCAAAATAGGCATAAACATTTGTGGATCTGTACCGATGTTTAGTTTAATTTCTTTTTCCATAATTATTCTTCGAAAAAGAGAATTAGAAGAAAAGGAATTTCTAAAATAAATCACATTCTTATCAATAAATAAATAAATAAATAAATATTGGATTTAGAGTTCGAAAAGTTTAGAAATAGACTTCAGGAAAGTATAAAATTCGAAAATCCTTTTCATTAAAATCATCTATTTTTCTTTTCAAAAATATAGAAGCATTTCCATGAAATCAATAAATTAACTTTTAAAAAAATTACTCCAAAACCACCGAAAAATAATAATCATCAATTTTTCGGACTTTCACTTGGAAGTAATCTTCAAAATTATGATCGTAAACGCGTGCTTTAACTGTGAAATCTTCCGTCGTCCGAAAGCTTTGGATATCGTAATGTTTCTTTAAAGACCAATATTTGGAATGATGGATTTTGTATAAAGCTTCCTTCACACTCCATATGCTTGTTAGATAATCGACCTCCCGATTGTTATCAATAAAGTCGTTCTCATGAAGAATAAATTTATGGCGAATAAGCTTAATTTTTTCTTTTTTAAGTTCGAGATCGATACCGATTTTGCACTTCGAAATTCCTATCGCCGCCAAAGGGAAAGAATGACTTATCGAAATATTAAAATCTTGGGGTTCTAGAAATGGTTCGCCATTGTCTCTGTAAAGGATTTTATGATTGGGCATAATCTGTTTTAGCATTTTACGAACCATCAAAACCTCTTTTATTTTCTTAGGATGATACTCTTTAACTTTATTATAATTCTCCTTTTCTAACAAAGTATCCATATCCAAAACCTCTTGTTCATCATATTTCCAAACAAGAAGTTGTGCTTTATCATCCGAAAAATCTCTGTACAAAGGCATAGAAAAAATTTAGATTGCAAAATTACAAAATCTTAAACCTGAAACTAAATTAAAGCTTAAAAAACTCTCAATCTTAAAATATCATTAAAATTTTATTATTAGCATTTTTTTAACACTTTGTGAAGTAATTTTGCAATGAGAGAAATGAAAACTGTTTTTGTGTTCATATTAACAGCTTTGCTGCTACTTTTCTGTGTAGAAAGCAAATCTTACAAAGTTGATGCTGCCAATTTTGCGCAGACATCGCATACACATACGTCAAAAACTCAGCATCTCAGCAAAAGCTTAGACAAGTCTGCGAAACATTCTCAATCTGCAGATAACTTCTCTATTGTTGATACTGAAACGGATTTCAATCTAGAATTAGATGTTGACAATCTGTTTGTTTTCGCTAATATTCTTGGGATTTCAAGTCTTCTTGCTTTATTTTTCAAATCGATTCGTAAGAAAGAAATCTTTTCACAAGATTTCCATTTTCATCATGTTAAAACATTTATTCTTATTCAGTCTTTAAGAATATAGAATTTCATTTTATAATTGTTGATTTTTAAATAAATCTTCAATATCATTATTAAATTATTACTCGACAAATAATAATTTAATCCTTTAACTATACCAAACTTTTTTACCCACAATTTTAATATCAAGTTATGAAGAGAGTCGCATCATGCGTTGCTCTAAGCGCTATCTTGTTGTTAGCAAGTTGCAACAACAAAAAAGAAGAGAAAGAAGAAACTGCAATCTACCCCACAACTACGCCTGTTAAGATGGATACAGTGATTACTAAAGAATTCGTTTCTCAAATTCGCTCCGAAAAAAACATCGAAATCCGAGCGCAAGAGAAAGGTTTTTTACAAAATATCTACGTCGACGAAGGTCAATATGTGCATGCAGGACAGACCTTGTTCCGTATCATGCCTCAAATCTACGAGGCTGACGTTATGAAAGCCAAAGCCGAAGTTGCACAAGCCCAAATTGAGCTACAAAACTCCAGTACGCTTGCTAATAACAACGTCGTGTCGCCTAACGAAAAAAGAATGGCAAAAGCTAAGCTAGATGCTGCAAATGCTGAACTTAGATTAGCCCAAACGCATCTATCATTCACTACGATTAAAGCGCCTTTTTCTGGAATCATTAATAGACTTCCTCTTAAATTGGGAAGTTTGGTAGACGAAGGCGATTTGCTGACAAGTCTTTCTGATAATGGTGGAATATACGCTTATTTTAACGTGTCAGAACCTGAATATCTTAATTATCAAATGCATTCTGCTGAACGTGGCAACGACATAGTTTCTTTGATTATGGCAAACGGTAAAGCTTTTCCTGATAAGGGAATTATCCAAACCATTGAAGGTGAGTTTGACAGCGAAACAGGAAACATCGCTTTCCGTGCAAAATTCCCTAACACAAAAAGTATTTTGAGAAACGGACAGACAGGAAAAGTGCAAATGACACTTCCTTTGCACGATGCCTTAATTATTCCGCAAAAAGCAACCTACGAAATCCAGGATCAAATCTATGTTTTCGTGGTGGACAAAAACGGAATGGTAAAATCTAGAAATATAAAAGTTGCTTACGAGCTTCCTGATATTTACGTTGTGGCTTCAGGATTGACAACTGGCGACAAAATCCTTCTAGAAGGTGTACAAAAAGTGAAAGATGACCAAAAAGTAAAAGTGAAATTCGAAGATCCTAAGAAAGTGCTGAGTTCATTAAAACTTCAAGCTAACTAAAAAAGAGTTCCGAAGGAACGATTTAACAAAAAATAGGATGAAGTCCTATTAAAGTGAAAAGTTCAATCGAATTTCAAATCTAAATTTCTATTTAAAAATGTTTAAGAAATTCATACGCAGACCAGTTCTGTCGATAGTCATCTCTTTGATTATCGTCTTTATGGGGACTTTATCCTTGATGAAATTACCCGTAACACAGTTTCCAGCGATTTCACCTCCCAAAGTTAATATTTCCGCTTCCTATCCTGGCGCCAACAACGAATTATTAATTAAATCGGTTATAATACCGTTAGAACGTTCTATTAATGGTGTTCCAGGGATGAAGTACATGGCGTCCGATGCAGGTAACGATGGCGAAGCCTCTATCCAAGTAGTCTTCGACCTTGGGACAGATCCCAATGTTGCCGCAGTTAACGTACAAAACCATATTTCTTCCGCTATTAACAAGTTGCCGCCCTTGGTTGTAAGAGAAGGTGTAAAAATTACGCGTGAAGAACCCAATATGTTAATGTATATCAATCTTTACAGCGATGACCCGAAGTCTAATCAAAAGTTTCTATTTAATTATGCTGACATTAATATTTTATCAGAATTAAAAAGGATAAAAGGTGTTGGTGACGTTGACATCCTTGGGACAAGAGAATATGCTATGCGTATTTGGTTAAAACCTGACCGAATGACGGCTTACAACATCTCTGCAGATGAAGTTATGCAAGCTTTAGATGAGCAAAGTATCGAAGCTTCCCCTGGTAAAACGGGAGAAAGTTCTGGTAAACGATCTCAATCTTTTGAATATATCCTAAAATATCCAGGACGTTATAGCAACGAAAAAGATTATGGTAACATCATTCTGAAATCATCATCAAACGGCGAATTTGTAAGATTAAAAGACATTGCTGATATCGAGTTCGGAAGTTCGATGTACGACATCTACTCTACCCTTAATGGTAAACCGTCAGCTGCGATTACCGTAAAACAATCTTATGGATCCAACGCTTCGGAAGTAATCAAAAATGTAAAAACCTTAATGGAAGATTTACAGAAGCACAACTTCCCAAAAGGTATGCATTATGAGTTAAGTTATGATGTTTCGAGATTCTTAGATGCCTCAATCGAAAAAGTGGTACATACACTTTTTGAAGCCTTTATTTTGGTGGCGATTGTTGTGTTTTTATTTTTGGGCGATTGGCGTTCGACTTTAATTCCGACCATTGCGGTACCTGTTTCATTGGTTGGGACATTTGCAGTAATGTCGGCTTTCGGGATTACATTAAATATGATTTCGCTCTTTGCCCTCGTTATGGCGATTGGAGTCGTCGTCGATGATGCAATTGTCGTCATAGAAGCCGTCCATGCCAAGATGGAAGAAAAAGGACTTTCACCTCTTAAAGCCACCGAAGAAGCGATGCACGAGATTAGCGGCGCTATTATCGCAATTACTTTAGTTATGGCATCGGTGTTTATTCCAGTTGCTTTTATGAGTGGACCTGTAGGGATTTTTTATCGTCAGTTTTCGATTACGATGGTATCCGCAATTATCCTTTCTGGTACTGTAGCCTTGACTTTAACACCAGCTTTATGTGCTTTAATTCTTAAAAACAACCACGGACACGCCAGAAAGAAAACACCTATTAATAGATTCTTAGACAAGTTTAACAGTCTATTCAACAAAGGTCAAAACAAATACGAGCGTTTATTAAACAAAACAGTTACTAGAAAATTCTTTACACTGCCTGTTTTATTATTATTCTGTTTAGGAACTTATTTTTTAAGTAATAGTTTGCCGTCAGGATTTGTACCAACAGAAGATCAAGGGATGATTTATGCGATCGTACAGACGCCTCCAGGCTCAACTTTGGAACGTACCAACCAAATTGCATTACAACTGCAAAAAGCATCTGAAGGTATCGACGGTGTACAGTCGGTTTCATCTTTGGCGGGTTACGAAATCTTAACAGAAGGTACTGGCGCTAACTCCGGAACTTGTTTAATTAATTTAAAACCTTGGGACGAGCGTAAAGAATCTGCTGCCGAAATTATCGAACAACTCGAACAAAAAGCGAAAGAAATTCCTGGTGCTAATATCGAATTCTTCCAACCACCTTCAATTCCGGGTTATGGTGCAGCTGGTGGTTTCGAATTAAGACTTTTGGATAAAGCGGGAAGTGGCGATTATCAAAAGATGGAACAAGTTAGTAAAGACTTTGTCAAAGAATTACAAAAACGTCCAGAGCTAGGTTCTGCTTTCACCTTCTATTCGGCGAGTTTCCCACAATATATGTTAAAAATTGACAATGATTTAGCAGAACAAAAAGGCGTTTCTATTGAGAAAGCAATGGATAATCTTTCAACCTTAATTGGTTCGAATTACGAAACGAGTTTTATCCGATTTGATAGACCATACAAAGTTATTGTACAAGCTGGACCACAATACCGTGCATTACCATCTGACATTTTGAAACTCTATGTTAAAAATGATAAAGATCAAATGGTACCTTATTCTGACTTTATGCATTTAGAAAAAGTATATGGTTTGTCCGAGATTACACGTCACAATATGTACAACGCCGCGGAAGTAAGTGGAACGCCTGCACCAGGATACAGTTCTGGACAAGCGATTGCAGCGATCCAAGAAGTGGCAGACAAAACACTTCCTCGTGGTTTCGGAATCGATTGGGCTGGGATTTCTAAAGATGAAGTTTCTAGAGGAAACGAAGCGATATACATCTTCTTAATTTGTCTTGGGTTCGTGTATCTCATTTTATCAGCGCAATACGAAAGTTTCATCTTGCCGTTGCCTGTTATTTTATCCTTACCAACAGGAATTTTTGGAGCCTTTTTATGTTTAAAACTTTTAGGTTTAGAAAATAATATTTACGCACAAGTAGCGATGGTTATGCTCATAGGTCTTCTCGGTAAAAATGCCGTTTTGATTGTAGAATTTGCAGTCCAGAAAAAAGCCGAAGAAAATATTCCTGTAGCCAAAGCCGCAATTGAAGGTGCAACAATACGTTTTAGACCAATTTTGATGACGTCTTTCGCCTTTATCGCAGGTCTTATCCCGTTGGTGATGGCGACTGGTCCAGGTGCTGTTGGTAACCGAACTATTGGTACAGCCGCTGCAGGTGGTATGTTGATTGGGACAGTTTTCGGTTTAATAATAATTCCTGGTTTATATTACATTTTTGGTTTAATATCCGAGAAAACGAAATTGTCTTACTACGAAGAAGAAAATCCGTTGACAGAGCAGACCGAACCTTACAAACATGATGAAAAATATGAAGAACATAATAAAAAATAAAATAGTCCTAAGTCTTGGCGCAGCGCTACTTCTTGCAAGTTGTAAAGCGCCAATGGCAACCAAAGTTCAAGATCGTGTTAAAGACACTTTGCCGACGACTTTTGGTGGTGACCAGAATAATACTGGTGTCGAAAACAATTCGGGGATAACGCCTTGGAAACAGTTTTTCACAGATCCAAATTTGGTTAGTTTAATAGAAGAAGCTTTAAAAAATAATCAAGAATTAATGATTACGCTTGAACAAATTGAAATTGCAAAATCTGATGTTCTCTACAAAAATGGGAAATTGAAACCTACAGTTTCCGCTGGTGTTGGTGCTGGTGTAGAGAAAGTTGGCCGGTACACCTCAACAGGTGCTGGCGATGCTTCTACCGATATTACTGACGGAAAAGAAGTTCCAGAAAATTTAATGAATTTTGAAGCTGGACTAAGAGCTGATTGGGAAATCGATATTTGGCATAAACTAAGAACCGAAAAAAAAGCAGCTGTTGCGCATTATCTATCAACGGTTGAAGGTAAAAACTTTGTGTTATCAAGCTTGATTTCGGAAGTTGCGGAAAGCTATTACGAATTACTGTCTCTAGACAACCAACTGGACATGATTCATCAATACATGGAAATTCAGAAAAAGGCTTTAGAAATTTCGAAAATCCAAAAACAAGCAATGGCAGCAACTGAATTAGCGGTGAAGAAATTCGAAGCTGAACTAGCAAAATCTAGCGCAACAGAATATGATTTAAAACAACAAATCACCGAAAAGGAAAACCAAATCAATGCGCTTTTGGGACGTTACCCGCAACCGATTCTTAGAAATAAGGAAAGCTTTATGAACATCGTTCCGCAGAGTATTTACACTGGCGTTCCGTCGCAATTGTTGGCGAATCGTCCCGACATCAAACAAGCAGAACTAGAGCTAGAAGCGGCAAAACTTGACGTTGAAGCGGCACGTAAAGAGTTTTATCCAAGTTTAAGCATTTCTGCGACTTTGGGTTTAGAAGCTTTTAAACCTTCATATTTGGTGAAACTTCCAGAATCTATTGCTTACAGTCTTGCTGGCGAACTGGCTGGTCCACTCATCAACAAATCGGCAATACAAGCCAACTTTAAAACGGCAGACGCTAAACAAATTCAGGCTTTGTACGAATATGATAAAACGATTTTGAGCGCTTATCTAGATGTTGCCAACCAAATGTCAAAAATTAAAAACATTGACCAATATTATATTTTGAAAAAGCAACAAGCGCAAGCCTTAGACCAATCTAATGATATTGCGAATCAACTTTTCAAAAATATGAGAGCGGATTATTTGGAAGTTTTAATGAATCAAAGAGATGCACTCGATGCCAAAATGGAATTGATCGAAGCCAAAGAAAAACAACTGAACACTGTCATCGACATTTACAAAAGTCTAGGTGGCGGCTGGAAGTAAACGATACACATTTCTCTCACCTCATCTTTCGGGATGAACTAGCGCGAAACGTCGATTAGCAAAGAAAAACTTCTACGCTTGAAAGCGTTTCCGCTTTTTTTTATTATCTAAATTTTTAATCGTATTTTTGCATCGAAATTTTACTTAAAAAAATAAAATCCATATATGGACACAACAACACAATACGTTCCTTACAAAGTAAAGGATATTTCTCTAGCTGAATGGGGAAGAAAAGAAATCACTTTGGCTGAAGCTGAAATGCCTGGTTTGATGGCGATTCGTGAAGAATACGGACCATCTCAACCATTAAAAGGTGCTCGAATTGCAGGATGTCTTCACATGACAATCCAAACTGCTGTTCTTATCGAAACTTTGGTAGCTCTTGGTGCAGAAGTTACTTGGTCTTCTTGTAATATCTTCTCAACTCAGGACCATGCTGCTGCTGCAATTGCTGCTGCTGGAATTCAAGTTTACGCTTGGAAAGGTCTTAACGAAGAGGAATTCGATTGGTGTATTGAGCAAACTTTATTCTTCGGTGAAGATAGAAAACCATTAAACATGATTTTGGATGATGGTGGAGATTTAACAAACATGGTTTTTGATAAATATCCAGAATTAACAAAAGACATCAAAGGACTTTCTGAAGAAACAACAACAGGTGTTCACAGATTGTATGAAAGAATGAAAAACGGAACTTTGGTAATGCCTGCAATCAACGTTAATGATTCAGTTACTAAGTCTAAATTCGATAACAAATACGGTTGTAAAGAATCTGCTGTTGATGCGGTAAGAAGAGCAACTGACGTGATGTTAGCTGGTAAAAGAGTGGTTGTTTGTGGTTATGGAGACGTTGGTAAAGGTACTGCAGCATCTTTCAGAGGAGCTGGTTCTATCGTTACGGTTACAGAAATCGACCCGATTTGTGCGCTTCAAGCTGCAATGGACGGTTACGAAGTTAAAAGATTGGATACTGTTGTTGATAATGCGGATATCGTAATCACAACTACTGGTAACTTCAACATCGTAAGAGCGGAACACTTCAAAAAAATGAAAGATAAAACCATCGTTTGTAACATCGGTCACTTCGATAACGAAATCGATATGGCTTGGTTAAAATCAAACTACGGTTCAACAAAAACTGAAGTTAAGCCTCAAGTAGACATCTACAACGTTGATGGTAAAGAAATCATCATCTTGGCTGAAGGTCGTTTAGTAAACTTAGGTTGTGCGACTGGTCACCCTTCTTTCGTAATGTCAAACTCGTTCTCGAACCAAACTTTGGCTCAGATTGAATTGTGGACAAACTCTGCTGCTTACGGAAACGAAGTTTATATGTTACCTAAACATTTAGATGAAAAAGTAGCAGCTTTACACCTTAAGAAATTAAGCGTTGAGCTAGAAACTCTTTCTCCTGCGCAAGCTGATTACATTGGTGTTCCAGTAGAAGGACCTTTCAAACCAGAATATTACAGATACTAAGATTTCTTAGTTTTTAAAATATCAAAATCCCGTTCTAAAATTTGGAACGGGATTTTTGTTTAATATAAAATGCCATACTTTAAGAAAAATTTTTAAAACAAAAATCTCTAATTTTTATATATGCAAAAAACGAAGGTAATAATTCCGATTTTGCAAAAGCAATCGGTGGCGGAACCAAAGAAAAACTGTCCATTGCAATTTATCTTTTAGGCATTGCGGTTTTGTTTTTCGAGCCTCACATTGCTTTAGTTTTCTACTATATTGTAGCACTAATGTGGAATATTCCCGACAAACGATTAACCGAAAAAGAATAATAAAACAAAAGCCTTCTCACTACAAAAGGCTTTTTTTATTGATTTATTTTTAAACTTAAAATTTAATCCATCATTTTTTTAGCATTCGAAAACAAAAAAGTAATCACCAATGCGACAGTACAACCGATTATCACGCAGACAATTCTTTCGATAGCCACCAGCCAATCGCGACTACTACTCTCTTCCACCAGCACAATAACGACCGCTGCCAAAGCGGTACGTATGGTTTTATCAAATCGTAAAGCAAGACCAATCACAATGGTTAAAGCAATGCCCATTCCTAATAAAATCATGTTCGGGAAAGGCACAAAATATAATAGTAATCCGATTGCGCCACCGAGAAGATTACACTTAATCCTATCAAACGCCAATTGGTTATTATTTTCTGGACTAAAAACCAAAACCGTCGACACAACCGCCCAATACAAAGGATACTGTGGTAATAAGAAATAAAACGAATAACAAATTAATGCACCAAGAACACATTTAATCAAATAGATTTTTTCGGCTCGCGTTGCATCAAACCGAATAAAGGAAATTATTTGTCGAAATAATCGAATCATGTTATTAAATATTGAACCCATAAAATTACGAATTCCTTAAGCAAATAATCATTAATTTAAGAACATTTAAAGCTTAAAAATTTCCAAAAAGCGCCAATTATTAGTAACTTGCAGTAATTAATTAAGATTTAATACAATATGGAATATTCACAATTAGAACCTAAAAATATTTGGAAGAATTTTGCGTTGCTAAATGCTGTGCCACGTCCTTCGAAAAAAGAAGAACGAGTTATTGCATTCATCAAAAAATTTGGTGAAGACTTAGGCTTAGAAACGTTGGTAGACGAAGTTGGTAACGTTATCATTCGTAAACCTGCAACTGCTGGTATGGAAAATCGTCAGCCAATCGTTATGCAATCGCACCTTGACATGGTTTGTCAAAAAAACAGCGATGTCGATTTTGACTTTGACACGCAAGGTATCCAAATGTATGTTGATGGCGATTGGGTAAAAGCAAAAGGTACAACTTTAGGTGCTGACAATGGACTAGGTGTGGCGACTATTATGACTATTTTGGAAAGTAATGACATCCCACATCCTGCATTGGAAGCGCTTTTCACGATCGATGAAGAAACTGGTATGACGGGGGCTTTAGGTCTTAAAGGTGGACTTTTGCACGGCGATATTTTATTAAATCTTGACACCGAAGAAGATGACGAGATCGACATCGGTTGTGCTGGTGGTGTCGATGTGACGGCGACGGCGACCTTCGGGACTGTTGATGTAAAAGCTGATGTGTATACAATTCAGATTAAAGGATTGCAAGGTGGACATTCTGGGATGGACATCCACAAAGGTTTTGGAAACGCTAACAAAATCCTTGGCAGATTTTTATTTGAAGGTTTAAATAATGACATTCAAATTATCAATATCGATGGCGGTGGACTTAGAAATGCAATCCCAAGAGAAGCAAAAGCTATCGTTTCTGTTACTAATGCTGCAGATTTTGAAAAAGTAACTTCCGATCTTAAAGCAAGTATTCTTGAAGAATTTGCTACGATTGAAAAAGATATTGATATCACGATTGAAAAATCATCTACGAGCGAAAAAGCTCTAAGTTTTGAAGATTCAAAAAAAGTAATTTATTCAATAAATGCTGCTCATAATGGTGTTTTCCGAATGAGTCCAGATGTTGAAGGTCTTGTAGAAGCATCTAATAATGTGGCGCGCGTTGAGGTTAAAGATGGCGCTGTTAAGATTTTAAACTTAACACGATCTTCGGTTGACTCCACTAAAACTGAAGTTGCACAACAATTAATTTCTTCTTTTGAAAGCAACGGTATCAAAACCGAATTAACAGGAAGTTACCCAGGTTGGAAACCAAATCCTGGTGCAGAAATTATCCAAATAATGACTGATCTTTACGAAAAGGATTTCGGTGCAAAACCAATGGTTGTTGCTTGTCATGCAGGTTTAGAATGCGGTATTATCGGTACCAATTATCCTAAGATGGAAATGGTAAGTTTTGGGCCAACCATCAAAGGTGCACACTCTCCAGACGAAAGAGCGAGCATTTCTTCAGTTCAGAAATTCTGGAAATATCTACAAGAGATTTTACAAAATATCCCTAAAAAGAAATAATCTCATTTAATCATAAAAAAACGCCTTTCAAATATTTGAAAGGCGTTTTTTTTTTAATATTTTCTTTATAGTTTGATAACGCTAGCGCCAGGTCCAGAGACCTTTACATCAGGACGTTTTGACTTATTATCAGTCGTCTTATAATAGACTTTAGAACTCGAACCACTAATGGAAACGTTATTCACTTTGTCACCATAAACAATGTTACCTGCGCCTTCCACAACAATTTTGGATGCAAAACCATTAATAGTAATCACATTACTTGTCCCTTCAATCAAAAGTGTCCCACCTGTAAGAGAAATAGTCTTTTTGTGTCCCACACCTTCTACATGTACATTTCCATTTTCTTCTGTAATATCGCCCGCTGTCCCTGCTTTTCCTCCAGCTTTACTCGCCATATCGACTGCATCATTTAGGATACCGCCAAGACTTTGACTATAAACATTGCTAAAATTAAAGCCTAAAACTAACATTAATACAAATTTTAATTTTTTCATTTGGTTTTTATTTAGATTATCTATACATATTTAACGATTAAATCAAAATAAAATTCCTTAATAAATATTAAATAATTAATAATTTATTGTAACAGAAATTATTTTTCAACATAAAATCAAATAAGTTAAAAACATTAACCAAACAAAGATTAAAGTAACCAATTATTAAATATTTTCATTAAATAATTCAAAAACTTAAAAAATAATTTAGAAAAAAAGGATTAAACAATGACATTAATCATAATTTTTTATTAATTTGGCGCAACATTAAATCCCATACAATTAAAATTTAGTAATGAGAAAAAATCTACTTAGCTTAGGCTTTATAGGAATCTTGTTTTTGTCAAATAGTTTGACAGCACAAGCGCAGGTAAGTAAAAGAATATTACATGACAATGGTACACCTAGCTTAATAAGCTTTGCATCTGGCAACAATCTATCGTCTTTAACTGCTCAAAATATCTTTGAACAGTATCTTAACATCTCCTCTAATACGACAATGAAGCTTGCTTCAACAAAAGTTGACAATGTAGGAAAATTCAAAACCGAAAAATATCAAATGTATTTTGATGGTATACCAGTAGAATATGCCATATACAATCTTCATTACAAAAACGGTTCTTTAACTGCAATGAATGGTGAGATTTTCAAAACTGATGCAGTACAATCTCAGACAAAAATCTCAGCGGAACAGGCATTTATAAAAGCTAAAAAATATGTAAACGCTTCTTCTTATATGTGGGAAGATGCTTCTTATACAGAGATCTCTGGTTACAAAAAACCTGTTGGAGAGAAAGTGCTACTTCCGATTTTAGTAAGCGAAGGAAATTACAAACTTATCTCTGCTTACAAATTTGACATTTATGCAGCAGCACCTATTAGTAGAGGTTGGGTATATATTGATGCTAATGACGGGAAGGTTTTGGCTTATGATGCTATTATGAAGCATGCTAAGATGAACAATTTCCCAACAAAAGATGTTACAACTCCAGAACCAATCACTCTTAAAGAAAGTTTTAAACCAGATGCTTTATTCGTAGCAGGAACTGCAGCAACACGATATAGTGGAGAGCGCAGTATTGACACATCTTTGTTAACATCTGGTACTAATAGTGGCAAATTTGCATTAATAGATTCTTCACGTGGAGGAGGTGTTATTACAAAGAATGCTAAAAAATCACAAACTGTATCTGCGACATTGGATTTTATTGATAATGACAATAACTGGACGGCTGCAGAATTTGATAATTCAACATTCGATAATGCAGCTTTGGATGCACATTGGGGTGTTGCAAAAACTTACGATTACTTTAAAGATACCTTTGGTCGTGACAGTTATGATGATAATGGTACAGCTTTACGTAGTTATATTCATTATGGGAGCAACTACGAAAATGCGGGCTGGACTGGCGCTGAAATGGTGTATGGTGACGGCGCGAGTAACTTCAAACCTCTTACAGCATTTGATGTAACTGCCCATGAGCTTGGTCACGGTGTTTGTCAAGAGACCGCAAATTTAGCATATCAAAGAGAATCAGGCGCACTTAACGAAGGTTTCTCCGATATATGGGGAGCAATTATCGAACATAAATATGCGCCAGAAAAACAAGCTTTCTTAGTTGGTGAAGATATTGTAAAAGTATCGCCAAACTATTTAAGATCGATGATTACCCCAAAAACAGGACTTAATAAACAACCTGACACTTACCGAGGTACACATTGGTATCCTGCAACAGTTGAAGAAGGCTGTACCTCTCCTAATTCACAAACTAATGATAACTGTGGTGTGCATTATAACAGTGGCGTTCTTAATCATTGGTTCTACATCCTTGTTATGGGTAAAGTTGGCACTAACGATTTAGGGAATTCTTACGATGTTACAGGTATCGGCTGGGAAAAAGCTGAAAAAATTGTATATAAATTAGAAAGTGAATATCTAACAGCAAACTCAAACTATAAAAATACTCGTGACTACGCCATCGAAGTAGCAAAAGTACTTTATGGAGATAATTCTCCCGAGATGATTGCGGTTCAAAATGCATTTTTTGCAGTAGGTGTAGGTGTTAAATATCTTTCGACGCCTGATACTACGCCACCAACTATTCCTACTAACTTAGCAGCAAGCAATATCAAAGGTACATCAGCTAAGTTAACTTGGGGTGCATCTACGGATGATAATGCAATGGAAGGCTACATCATATATAAAGACGGAACTGAGATTGGCAGAACAACTACCGCCCTAACTTACGATGCTAAAAACTTAACAAGACTTACGACTTACGACTTTACAGTTAAAGCATTAGACGGATACGGAAATATTTCTGCTGCTAGTAATATTGCTAAAGTAACAACAACTGACGCACTAGATTATTGTGCATCACAAGGGAACAATACAACTGACGAAAAAATCAACCGTGTACAATTTAACACGATTGACAAAACAAGTACAGGAACTGCCGGTTACGAAGATTTCACAGACGTTTCTACAACTTTAGAAGTTGGAAAAACTTACGAAATCAAAATCACACCGAAATGGGGATCAACATCATATAGCGAAGGTTACGCTGTATTTATTGACTGGAACAATGATGGAGACTTTAATGACGCCAACGAAAAAGCTTTCACAAGTGCACCTTCTAGCACAACTCCTATTGTTGGCAACATAACAGTTCCTAGCACAGCTGTCCTTGACAAGCCTACAAGAATGAGAGTATCTCTAAAATGGAATGGGATACCTACCGCTTGCGAAACATTCTCTTATGGACAAGTTGAAGATTACACAGTAACAGTTGGACAAAACTTAGCAGTGTCGGATATCAACAAAAATAGTGCTTTCAGCATCTTCCCTAACCCTGTTAAAGATGTGCTTAACATCCAAACAACAAGATCAGGAGAGATCAGCTATCAAGTAATTAACACAACTGGACAAGCAGTATTATCTGGCAAGACTAAAGGACAAAACATCCAAGTACAGTCTTTACCAGTTGGTAACTACATCATCCAGATGACAAATGGCGAAGAAACTTCTACTCAAAAATTCATCAAAAAGTAGAGGTTTTCCATAACCAAAATAATAAACCGTTGCTTTTTGCAGCGGTTTTTTTATTTGAAGCTAATCCCGCTGTCCGCTATATCTTTAGTGAGAGGCTCGGATGGCTCCGCTACGCTCCGCCCCGCCCCCTCACCTCACCCCAAAGGATGCCGCTACCATGGTAAGTTTGCATTAGGATAATTAAGGAAGTAAATTAGTTGATAATATTAA